>NZ_JAJEQL010000016.1:0-50600 GCF_020687345.1 Faecalibacterium butyricigenerans | reverse complement strand
CACAAACCCCCGCCGCGCCCCCGGTCTTCCCGGGCGGCACGGCGGCTTCTGTTTTCTTTAGTCCTGCGTTTCCTTTTTTATCCCGAACAGTCTGCGGAGCAGCCCCCTCAGACACTTGGGGCTTTTGAGCACGACCACCTGCATAGCGCCGACCACCTTTCTCTCGTTTTCTATGCCATTATAGGCGGGCGGGGCGCAGAATGTGACTCTCAGCTCAGGATCGGGCCATCCGGCACCGTCTCCACCACCACCAGCGCACCCTTCCGGGTGGAGATGGTGATGCAGTCGGAGCCGTCGGCGTACTCGTTGCTGACGCCGAGGGGGTAGCCTGCGGTGAGGACTGCGTCCGTCAGCTCGTAGAACGAGCCGCGCTCCGAGACGCCCTCAGCCCTGCCCTCCATCGGAAAGACGGAGAGGTAGAAGTATCCGCCCTTCGGGTAGCGGCGGGTCTCGCCGGGCATCACGAAGGTGATGCGGCTGCGCTCGTCGAGGAGCGTGGCCCGGACGCCCCGCTGCTCAAGGCCGAGGCCGGTGCAGAGGTTTGCCAGCGTGTGCTCGAGGCGTCTGCCGCCCAGCGCACCCAGCAAAAGCGCCTCGTCGAAGCCCTTCTCGGAGGCCAGCTTTGCCGCATATTCGGTGTCGGTGTCGTCCTTGACGTGGGGCAGGACGACGATGTCGTCCTCCTCCTGCGCCGGGCAGGGCGCGGTGTCGAAGTCGCCCACGATGATGTCGGGGCGGCAGCCCAGCGGTTCACAGTTGCGGTAGCCCGCGTCGCAGGCGATGATGGTGTCGTCGGGCCGCAGCGCCGCAGCCAGCGCAGGGCTGACGGGGCAAGCCGACAAAATAACACAGCGGGACATTGATTTCCTTCTTTCTAGGGCCTGCCCCCGTAAGCGAGGCCCACCCTTTTGCGTAAAATTACACTTTCAGCGGGCAGTTCAGAGTGGCCCGGCTCGCCAGTGGCTCCCCCTTTGGGGGAGCTGGCGCGGAGCGCCTGAGAGGGCAAGGACGCTGACAAGACAGCTCCACACAGCGATCGTATCGCTCTGACAAAAAGGCTGCCTATCGCTGCGCAGCAGCTCTGTCGTAACTGGCTTGCCCTCTCCGTCTGCTTCGCAGACACCTCTCCCAAAGGGAGAGGCTTTTGCTCACGGGAAGGCTTTGCCTTACACTCCCCTCGGCCTCTGCCACTCCTTCACGTCCTTGACCTCGTCGTACATGGCGCAGTAACTGTCGTAGCGGGTCTGGGAGAGCTTGCCCTCGGCCAGCGCGGCCCGGACGGCGCAGCCCTTCTCCGAGCGGTGAGAGCAGCCGGTGAACTGGCACTCGCCGAGGTAGGGGCCGAACTCCGGGAAAGCGTGTTCCAGGTTTTCCTTGGGGATGAAGCCCGCCCGGCTGGCCTCGAGGCTGGCAAAGCCCGGGGTGTCGGCGATCCGCCCGCCAAAGGCTTCAAAGATCGTCACCTCGCGGGTGGTGTGGCGGCCCCGGCCCAGCTTCTGGCTGATGGCGGCGGTCTCCCGCTCTACATCGGGCAGCAGGGCGTTCAGGAGGGTGGATTTGCCCACGCCCGAGTTGCCGCAGAAGGCGCAGAGACGGCCATTGATCCAGTTCCGGATCTCATCGAGGCCCTCCCCCGTCCGGTGGTCGATGCGGATGAAGGGCAGCGTGGACTTCTCGTAGGCACTGCGCAGGAACTCCGCCTCGGCGAGGTCGCCCTTGGTGCAGACGATGACGGGCTGGACGCCCTTGTCCACGGCGATGGCCGAGAGCTTATCCAGCACGAGGGTGCTGGGGGTGGGCTGGGTGGTGCTGGCTACGAGGAACAGCACGTCGAGGTTGGCCATCGGCGGGCGGACGAAGACGTTCCGCCGGGGCGCGATGGACGCGATGACCGCCGCGCCGTTTTCCGTTTCCAGCGTCACCACATCGCCCGCCACGGGGGTGAGCTTCTGCTTGCGGAAGATGCCCCGGGGCTTGCACTCCACGATGCCTTCCGACGTTTTGACGTAATAAAATCCGCCGATGCCTTTTGTGATATAACCTGTCATAGTCTCTCCCTTACCCCAGCCACGACGTCCACCAGTCGCCGAGGCCGCCGCCGGTGCTCCCGGAGGAGGCGCTGCTGCTCTCGCTGGCGGCAGTGCTGGACGAGGACGAGCTGCCGCTGCCGAACAGGCCGCTCCACCAGCCGCCGCCGGAGCTGCCGGAGCTGCTGGCGCTCTCGCTGGGTGCTTCCGGTTCCGGTGCAGGCTCCGGCCCTGCGCTGACCACCACGCTGACGCGGGTGTTGAGCTTGGCCGATGCGCCCTCGCCGGGCGACTGGCTGATGATGGTGCCCACGGGCTGGTCGCTGTACTGCTCGGTCTGGCCGCCGAGGCCCAGCTTCTTCTGCACCAGCAGGGTGCGGGCGTCGTCCACGTTCATGCCGATGAGGCTGGGCACCTTGGTGGTGGTGGCCACCTGCGGGCGGCTGACGTAGATGACGACGGTGGTGCCTGCGGCCACCTGACTGCCTGCGGCGGGGTCGGTGCGGATGATGGAGCCTGCGGCCACCGATTCATCCACGGCCTGCGTCACCAGCACCGAGACGCCCAGCTCCTTGAGCTGCTGTTCGCCGTCGGCCTGCACATAGTTGGTCAGGTCGGGGACGGTGACGTAGTGGACGCCGAGGCTGACGGTGAGGGTCACGCTCTGGCCCTCGCGGACGGTGCGGCCCGCCACCGGCGACTGCTTGTAGACATGACCGGCGGCGTAGTCGTTGCTGTACTCCTGCTCCCAGTTGACGACCACCTGCCCGGAGGCCACCTGCGGGGAGGCGTTCACCTCGTCCTGCGTCATGCCGCTGAAATCGCTCAGCACGATGTCGGCTTTCTTGTTCATGATGTTGCTCGAGTCGCTCAGGATGACCCAGCACAGGGCCGCGCAGGCCAGCGCAAAGGCCGCCGTGATGCCCAGCAGCACCGGCATAAAGGCACCGGGCTTCTTCTTTTTCGCCTTGGTGCGCGTTTTCTGCGCCTCGGGCGGTCTGCGGATGGTCCGCTTTTCTGCCATAGGTTCATTCACCGCCTTTTCGGGGACTTCCTCTTTTACATACTGATAGTCGAACGTGATGGACGGGTCGCGCACATAGGCGTCCAGCGCTTCCAGCATCTCGGCGGCGCTGGCGTACCGGTTCACCGGCAGCTTTGCCATGGCGCGCTCTGTGATCTGGACAAGGCCCAGCGGCACCTCGGGGGCCAGCTCGGCCAGCGGCTTCGGGTCGTCCGTGATCTGCTTGCGGGCCACCTCCACCATGTCGTCTGCGTCGAAGGGGAGCTTGCCCGAGAGCATCTCGTACATCATGACGCCCACCGAGTACAGGTCGCTCTTGGGGTCGGTCTCGTCTCCCCTCGCCTGCTCGGGGCTGATATAGTGGACGCTGCCCATCGCCTTCCGGCCGTTCTGGATCTGGTTCTCCGCCCGGGAGATGCGGGCGATGCCGAAATCCATCATCCGCAGCTGGCCGTTGTCCAGCAGCATGATGTTCTGGGGCTTGATGTCCCGGTGGACGACGCCGTTGCGGTGGGCGTGGTCGAGGGCGCGGAGGATCTGGCCGATGAAGTGGACGGTCTCGCGGCTGGTGATCTTGCCGCCCCGCTCGTTGAGGTACTCCCGGAGGGTCATGCCCTCCACACACTCCATGACGATATACTGTAAGTTCTCGCTGACGGAAACGTCATACACCTTCACGATGTTGGGGTGGTTGAGCAGGGAGATGGCCTTGGATTCGTTCTTGAAGCGGCGGACGAGGTCGGCGTCGTGCATCAGCTCCTGCCGCAGCACCTTGACGGCCACGACCGTCCCCTCCGGCACAGGCCCGCCGGGGGCCGTCACCACAGCCTTATAGACGTTGGCCATCCCACCGGTGCCGATCAGCTCCCGGATGGTGTAAAGCCCATCCAGCGTCTTCCCGATGAGATTATCCATGCTTCACCTCCAGCGGCTCCACACCCAGCAGCAGCGCGGTGATGTTGTCGGGGCCTCCGCCCGCGTTGGCGGCGTCCACCAGCCGGTCGGGGATGTCGTAGAACCCGCCCTTGGTCAGCAGCTCCTCCATCTTGTCCTTGGGCAGGACGTTGGTGAGGCCGTCGGTGCAGAGCAGCAGCAGGTCGCCCTGCTGGACGGGGCAGCTGGTGAACTCCGGCTCAAGGCGGTAGTCCAC
Organism: Faecalibacterium butyricigenerans; assembly: GCF_020687345.1. Classification (NCBI taxonomy): domain Bacteria; kingdom Bacillati; phylum Bacillota; class Clostridia; order Eubacteriales; family Oscillospiraceae; genus Faecalibacterium; species Faecalibacterium butyricigenerans. Next base: position 46,399 of record NZ_JAJEQL010000016.1, on the reverse strand, counting down.
GCCCAGCGCCCGGGTGATGATGTTCTTCTGGGGGTGATGCTCGGCCTCCTCGGGGGTGATGGTGCCGCAGTCCACCAGCTCCTGCACATAGGAGTGGTCGTGGGTCAGCTGGGTGAGCTTCCCCTCCCGGCAGAGGTAGGCGCGGGAGTCGCCTGCGTGGCAGACGTAGGCCGTCCCGCCCCGCACGAGGGCGCAGACCGCCGTGGTGCCCATCCCCGCAAGCTCCTCCACCCGGGAGGCTTTCTGGAAGACGAAGCGGTTTGCGCTGATGAGCGCCCGCTTCAGGAAGCTCTCCTCGTCGCCGGGCAGACACTGGGCGTACTGTTCAAGGAAGCAGTGCTCGATGACGTCGCAGGCGCTCAGCGAGGCCTCACGGCCTCCCCTTGCGCCGCCCATGCCGTCGCACACAAGCCCCCATGCCGCGCCGCCGGGCAGCTCCCCCGCCCGGTAGTCGTCCTGATTCTCCTGCCGGACGCTGCCGACGTCTGTTTTTCCTGCAAGTTTCATAGGCTTCTCCTTTTTAGGCTTTGCCGTTCATCTCGTCGCGGCGGAGCTGGCCGCACGCGGCGCTGATCTCGCTGCCCAGACGGCGGCGGACGGTGGCGTTGACGCCGAGGCTCTCCAGCTTCTGCTGGAAGCGCCGGACGTTGGCCGCGTCGGTGGCCGAGTAGGGGCTGCCATCCACCGGGTTGATGGGGATGAGGTTGACGTGGGCGCCCATGCCCCGGATGAGGTCGGCCAGCTGCTTGGCGCAGGCGTCCGAGTCGTTGACCCCCCGCACCATCGAGTATTCGAAGCTCACCCGCCGGCCCGTGGTGTCCTGATAGCGGCGCACCGCCTGCATCAGCACCTCCACCGGGTAGGCATCGTTGACGGGCATCATGCCGCTGCGGATGTCGTTGTTGGGGGCGTGGAGGGAGACGGAGAGGGTCAGCTGCAATTTCTTCTCCGCCAGCTGGTCGATCTTCGGCACGAGGCCGCAGGTGGAGAGGCTGATGTTCCGCATCCCGATGTTGACGCCCTCGGGGGAAGAGATGTTCTCCAGAAAGCGCATCACTTCGTCAAAATTGTCCAGCGGCTCGCCAATGCCCATCAGCACGATGTGAGAGATGCGCTCTCCGATGTCCTTCTGGGCGGTATAAATCTCGGAACAGATCTCGCCCGCCTCGAGGTTGCGGACGCGGCCCGCCTGCGTGGACGCGCAGAAGCGGCAGCCCATCCGGCAGCCCACCTGCGTGGACACGCAGACCGTGTTGCCGTAGTGGTAGCGCATCACGACCGTCTCGATGCAGTTGCCGTCGGCCATCCGCAGCAGGTATTTCACCGTGCCGTCCTTGGCCTCCTGCCGCCGCTCGATGATGGGCGCGGCGATGTAAAAGGCCTCTTCCAGCTTTGCCTGCAGGGTCTTGGGCTGGTCGGTCATGGCCGAAAAGTCGGTCACGAGCTTCTGGTGCACCCAGTGAAAGATCTGCTTGGCCCGGAAGCCGGGCTGGCCCATCGCTTTCAGCTCCGCCGTCAGCTGTTCCAGCGTCAGGGAGGATATACAGCGTTTTGTATCCATTGGAATCTCCTTTTATCAGGGAACTTTCTGCATCGCGCAGAGGAAAAAGCCGTCCATGCCGGTGCGGGTGGGCACCGAGAGAGCGCCCCAGTCCCCCACCGTCATCCCGGCGGGGAAGGCCACCTCCGGCGTCACCACCCGGAACTCCGGGTGACGGCCCACAAAGGCCCTCACCTGCTCCTCGTTCTCAGAGGGGTCGATGGTGCAGGTCGAGTAGACCAGCCGCCCGCCGGGCTTGAGATGGGCGGCGGCTGTATCCAGAATGGCCGACTGGGTGGCCAATAATTCATCGTGACGCGCTTTTTCGAGGGTCTTGTACCGGATGTCCGGCTTCTTGGCAAGGATGCCGAGGCCGCTGCACGGGGCGTCCACAAGGATGCGGTCGGCCATGGGCAGGTCTGCGTCCGGCTTGGTGCCGTCCGAGACCCGCGGCTCCACATGGGCAAAGCCCATCCGCTCCACGGCCTTCCGGATGAGCTGGACGCGGTTCTCGCTGACATCGCAGCTCACCAGCCGCCCCTCATCTCCCATCTCCTCGATGAGGAGCAGGCTCTTGCCGCCGGGGGCGGCGCAGAGGTCGAGGACGGTGTCGCCGGGCTTTGCCTCCACGCAGAGGGCGGCAAGCTGGCTGGCCTGCCCCTCGACGTGGAAGTATCCCTCCCGGAACAGCCCGCTCTCTGCCGGGCTGCCCTCGAAGCGGGCCAGAACGCTGCCCGGCACGAGGCCCGGCGCGGCGGTCTTCGCGCCCGAGGCCAGCAGTTTTTCGCAGAGGGCCTCCGGCGTCCCTTTCAGGGGGTTCGCCCGGAGGCTGGTCAGGCCGCCGTCTGCGGTGTGGGTCAGGATGTCCAGCGCCTCGTCGGGGTAGCTGGCGTGGAGGAAGGCGGCCACATCCCGGCCCGCCGACCCCAGCACCATCAGCCGCTCCACCGCGTCGGCAAAGACGGCGGTGTCGAGGTCGTAGGCGATGGCACGGCGCAGCACGGCGTTCACGAGGCCGGAGGCGCTGGCCTTCTTGAAGGTGCGGGTCAGCTTGACCGCCTCGTTGACCGCCGCCGAAGCGGGCACCTGCATATACCGCGCCTGTGCCAGCGCGGCGCGGAGAATCTCCCGCACCTGCGGGTCGAGCTTGGCCAGACCCTTGGGCAGGAACTGCCCGAGGATATAGTCCAGCGTCCCCCGGTGCTCAAGGACGGTGTAGAAGATCGCGCTGGCGAAGGCCTTATCCCGGCCTTCCAGCTTCTGGCGGCGCAGCTCTGCGTCAAGGATGAGGTTGGAAAAGCCGTCCTGCTCCTGCCGCACCAGCGCCGCCACCGCCGCTGCGCGGGGGTTCGGGCCGCTCACAGGGTATCCCCCGCCTTGAGGCGGAGACCAGCCGCGAAGGAAGTGCCGTCCATGGGCTTCTTGCCCTCCGGCACGACATGGAGCAGCTGGATGGCACCCTCACCGCAGGCCACGGTCAGGGGCTTGGTCGCCAGCACCGTGCCAGGGGCCTCCCCGTGGCTGTCTGCCACGCGGCACTCCGTCACCTTGAGCTTTTTGCCGCCGGAGGTGACGAACCATGCGCCGGGCCACGGATTCATCCCCCGCACCCAGTTGTGGATGTGGGCGGCGCTCTCGGTCAGGTGGAACTCGGCCATCTCCTTGCTCAGCATGGGGGCCGCAGAGGCGTTCTCGTGGGCCTGCGGCACAGCTTTCAGCGTACCCGCCGCAATGGCAGGCACCGTCTCACAGAGGACGCGGGCACCCACAGCCGTCACCCGGTCGAACAGCTCTCCGCTGGTCTCCTCGGGGTCGATGGCGATCTTCTCGCAGGCCAGCACATCGCCGGTGTCGAGGCCCTCGTCCATCTGCATGATGGAGACGCCCGTCTCGGCGTCGCCATTCAGCACGGCCCACTGCACCGGGGCGCTGCCGCGGTACTTGGGCAGCAGAGAGACGTGGAGGTTGATGCAGCCATATTTCGGGGCTTCCAGCACCGACTTGGGCAGGATGCAGCCATAGGCCACCACCACGATCAGCTCCGGAGCCAGTGCGCGGATGTTCTCGTCCTCACTGCCGTCCCGCAGGGTGCGGGGCTGAAAGACGGGGGTGCCGTGGGCCAGCGCCACCTCCTTCACCGGGGGCGCGGTGAGCACCTGCTTGCGGCCCACGGGCTTGTCGCGCCGGGTGTAGACCGCGCAGATGTCGTGGCCCGCCTCATACAGGGCCTTCAGGCAGTCCGCCGCGATGTCGGGCGTGCCCATGAACAGAATGCGCATCAGTCGTTCTCCTTCTTCTTGGCGGCAGCGGCGCGGCCCTCCTCGGTGTCTTCATAGAAGAACTCGCTGGACTCCATGATGGTGATGCCGTCCAGATGGTCGTTCTCGTGCTGGATGCAGCGGGCCAGCAGGCCCTCGGCCTCCAGCTCGAACCACTCCCCGTGACGGTCCTGTGCACGCACCTTGACAGCCACCGGGCGGGTGACAGCACCGTTGTGGCCCGGGAAGGACAGGCAGCCCTCGTAGGCGGTCTCCTCGTCCTCGGACACGGCCAGGATCTCAGGGTTCACGAAGTCGATGAACTTGTACTCGTAGTTCTCGGGGATCTCCTCGGGGGCGTCGGTGGTGTCCCACACCACGAAGACGCGGCGCAGCATCCCCACCTGCGGGCCTGCGAGGCCCACGCCGTCGGCGGCGATCATCGTCTCGCGCATATCGTCCAGCAGGGTGGCCAGACGGTCGTCGAAGTTGGTCACAGGGCGGCAGACCTTATTCAGGATGGGGTCGCCCTCTTTCACAATGTTGCGGATAGCCATGAAGTATACCTCCAAATCATCTTATCTCAAATATCACCGTCCGAGTGCATATCCACGGCCACAGTAGCCTTAGCGGGCAGTTTTTCCTGCTCGTAGAGGCCGAGGGTCTGGCGGACAAGGTCGCGGAAGCGCCTGTCCGCCCGGCACTTGATGGTGAGCTTGTAGCGGTAGTTCTCGTTGATCTTTTCGATGTTGCCGGGGGTGGGGCCGAGCACCCGCAGGGGCAGGTCGGGCTGCTGCGCGGCCTGACGGCCCAGCAGCGCCGCAAAGCGGGCGGCGGCCCGGGCCACCTCGATCTCCTTCGGCCCGGAGAAGCCCACGACGCAGAGGCCGCAGAAGGGCGGGTAAAGTCCTAACTTGCGGTAGGCGATCTCCTGCTCGAAAAAGGCGTCATAATCCTGCGCAGCGGCGAGGTTCAGGACGGGGTTGTCGGGGTCGGTGGTCTGGATGATGGCAAAGCCCGGGTCCTTGGCCCGGCCGGAGCGGCCCACCACCTGCGTGATGAGGCTGAACACCGTCTCGTAGGCCCGGAAACCCTGCGCGAAGAGGAGCGAGTCGATGCCCAGCACCCCCACAAGGGTCACATCCTCAAAGTCGAGGCCCTTGGCCACCATCTGGGTACCCACCATGATGTCGTACTCGTGCCGGGCGAACTTCGCCAGCAGCTTTTCGTGGGCGTCCTTAGCGGCGGTGGAGTCCTGATCCATCCGCAGCACCCGGGCCTCGGGGAACAGCTCCGCCAATTCCTCCTCGGCCTTCTGGGTGCCGAAGCCCCGGTAGAGCAGCTTTCCGCCGCAGGCGGGGCAGCTCTTGGGGGGCGGGTCCAGTTGGGTGCCGCAGTAGTGGCAGAGCAGCTTGTGGCCTGCCTTGTGGTAGACCATGGGGACGCTGCACTTGGGGCACTTGAGCACCTCGCGGCAGTCGTCGCACTGGGCCATGGTCTGATAGCCCCGCCGGTTGAGCAGCAGGATGGTCTGCTTGCCCGCGTCGAGGTTGCGCCGGATGGCGTCCTCCATCGCAAGGCTGATCTCCCGGGGGTTGCCCGCCGCCAGCTCGGCCCGCATATCCACGATCTTCACGCTGGGCAGCGGGTTGCCGCCGTAGCGCTGGGTGAGCCGGACGAGCTGGGTGCGGCCCTGCCGGGCCGCGTAGAAGCTCTCGGTGCTGGGGGTGGCGCTGGCGAGGAGAAGGAGGGCCCCATTCTCCGCCGCACGCTGCCGGGCCACCTCGTGGGCGGCATAGCGGGGCGACGACTCGGAGCGGTAGGTGTGCTCCTGCTCCTCGTCGATGATGATGAGGCCGATGTTTTCCAGCGGCGCGAAGATGGCGCTGCGGGTCCCCACCACGATGTCTGCGCCGCCGTCCTGTATCATCTGCCATTGCAGCAGCCGCTCGGTGTGGTTCAGCGCCGAGTGCTGGACGGCCACCCGCCGCCCGAACTGGCCCTTCAGCCGAAGGATCATCTGGGGCGTCAGGCTGATCTCCGGCACCAGCACAAGGGCGCGCCGCCCCAGCGCCAGACACCGCTCGATGAGCTTCAGAAAGACCAGCGTCTTGCCGCTGCCGGTGACACCGTAGAGCAGCGCCGAGTGGGGCGCGGCATCCTCAAGGCCGGGCAGCAGGGCGTCGAAGGCTGCCTGCTGCTCTGCCGTCAGGCGGATGGGTTCGTTTTTCAGCGGGATAGACGAATACAGGTCGATGGATTTGTTCACCTTGCTGCATTCGACGACACCCTTGGCGCAGAGGTTGTCGAGCACCGCCCGGCTGATGCCGTGGGCCTCCATCTCGTTCTGGGTGCGCTCTCCCCCGCCCAGCAGAGCCACCGCCGCCAGCTGCTTGGCCGTGGGCTTGGGTTTTTGCTGCAAGGTCCCCACCAGCTTATAGCAGTTCTCGGTGTGGCGGGTCAGCTGCTTCTGGAGCACCGGCGTCACGCCGTCCGCCGCAAGGGCGGGCTTGTACTGTGCGCCGTAGGGGATGACGGCCTTGACGGCCTCGTAGTAGGTGCAGAAGGTGCGCTCTTTCAAAAAATGCACCAGCCGCAGCAGCTCCGGCGTCAGACAGGCCGAGGCAGGGGCCACGTCGAAGAGGTATTTGAGCTTTGCGTGCTCCGGCTCCTCGTCGCAGGCCAGCACGACCCCCATCCGGGCCTTGCTGCCCCGCCCGAAGGGGACGAGGACCATGCTGCCGAGGCGGACGGCCTCCTGCTGGTCGGGCATGACGGCGTAAGTGTAGAGTTTGTCGAAGTGAAAGGTCGCGTTGCTCACGGCAACGCCTACCGTTTTTGGCATTCGCGGCTCCTTGAATTGTTATTTGTCGAGGCCTGCCCGCTCCCGGATGATGCCGTAGAGCTTCTCGGCGCAGGCATCCACCTCGTCGTTCACGAGGGTGAGGGTGAACTTATCCTGCTCTGCCAGCTCTTTTTTTGCCGTATCGAGGCGCTCGAGGATGCTTGCCTCCGTCTCGGTGCCGCGGCCCCGCAGACGGCGCTCCAGCTCCTCCACAGACGGCGGCAGCAGGAAGATGGTGGTCGCACCCGGGAACATCCGGCGGATGTTGGCCGCGCCGTGGACGTCGATGACCAGCACCACCAGCTTGCCCGCTTCGAGGCGCTTATCCACCTCTTCGCGGAGGGTGCCGTAGTAGTTGCCGTTGTAGAAGTTGTGCTCCACCACCTGATCGGTGTCGATGAGCTGCCGGAACTGCTCTACGCTGCGGTAGTAGTAGTCCACACCCTCCTGCTCCCCGGGGCGGGGTGCACGGGTGGTGGCGGAAACGGTCTTTTCGATCTCGGGGTGGGCCGTGCGCAGGGCTTTGACCACACTATCCTTGCCCGTGCCGGCGGCACCGGAGACGACAAACAGGTACTTTTCGTTTTCCATTTTTTACTGCTCCTCTTCTGTCGTTTTCCCTTCCGGCTGGCCCGCTGCGCGGCCTGCCACCGTCTCGGGCGTCAGGGCCGAAAGGACTACATGGTCGGAGTCCATGACGAGCACGGCCCGGGTGCTGCGGCCATAGGATGCATCAATGAGCATCCCCCGCTCCCGCGCCTCCTTCACCAGACGCTTGACCGGCGCGGAGTCGGGGCTGACCACAGCCACCACCCGCCCGGCACTGACCAGATTGCCAAAGCCGATGTTGATGAGCTTCATCTGAACTCCTCCGTATTCTGGTTACTCCAAGTTCTGGATCTGTTCGCGGATCTTCTCGATCTCCGCCTTCATATCCACCACGATGCGGGTGATGTCGAGATCCTGACACTTGGAGCCGATGGTGTTGGTCTCACGGTTCAGCTCCTGCGTCAGGAAGTCCAGCTTCCGGCCCACCGGCTCGTCCAGCTCCAGAATGGAGCGGTACTGGGCGATGTGGCTGCGCAGCCGGACGGTCTCCTCGTCCACAGCGGTCTTGTCGCCAAAGATGGCGGCCTCGGTCAGGACGCGGGCATCGTCGATGTTCCGATCCTCCAGAATGGTCTTGAGCTTCTCGTAAAGGCGGTTGGTGTAAGCCTCCACCCGGCCTGCGCTCAGGGTCTCCACCTTCCCCACGCACTCCTCGAGGAAGCTAAGGCGGCCCTCCACATCGGCCTTCATCTTTGCGCCCTCGGCGGCACGCATGGCGATGAAATTGTCCAGTGCCTGCGCCGTCACGGCGGAGACGTCCGCCCAGAGCTGCTCCTCGTCCACGTCGGCGTGGCGGGTGGCCAGCACATCAGGGAAGCGGGCCAAGCCCGAGGTCGTGATGTCGTTTTTGATGCGCAGCTCTTCCGAAATACTGCGCAGGGCCTGCTGATAGCTGCGGGCCAGCTCCATGTTCACGGTGACGACGGCGTCGGCAGCCTCCACGTTCTGGACGGTCATGCTCAGCTCGACCTTGCCGCGGGAGACCCGCTCGTTGAGCTGCTTTTTCAGGCGGCTGTCCATGTAGTTGCAGCTGCGGGGAATGCGGGAAGAATACTCGAAATACCGGGAGTTGACGCTGCGCAGCTCGACCGCGATCTCGCGGCCATTGCATACAGCTGTCCCCCGGCCAAAACCGGTCATGCTCAGGATCATATGCGGTACGTTCCCTCTCTTTTTATGGGTGGATATGCGGACAGATCACGGTATATGTATCCGCGTTTGGGTACACAAGCCCATGTTACGATACATATGTTATTATTCTACTCTGATAGCCGCTTTTTTGCAAGCCGGGAAAGATAAAAAAGTGGACGCAAAAAGCCCCCCGCAGCACTGCGAGGGGCTTGGGTGCTTATGCTGTTTTATCAGACGGGATGAGACTTATTTGCAAAATCTGCATGGTCTGCATCCACGCCCTGTGCCTTGGCATTGCGCTTCTCAAAGAACTTGGGAGCGACCTGCGGGAACATGGCGTAGGTCAGGACGTCCTCTTCCTGCGTAGCCCACTTTGCAGCCTCAGCCTTCAGCTTGTCCATCTCAGGTGCGAGGGTGTCAGCAAAGCGGCAGGTGATGGGCTTCTCGTCGCCGAGGATCTTCTTGGTGAACTCAGGGCTGATGGGAGCCGGAGTCTTGCCGTAGTCGCCGTGGACGAGGCCCTTGAACTCCTTGGTGACCATCTTGTAGCGCTCGCCGAGGATGACGTTGAAGACAGCCTGCGTGCCGACGATCTGGCTGGTGGGAGTGACCAGCGGAGGATAGCCTGCATCCTCGCGGACGCGGGGGATCTCAGCCAGCACTTCGTCCAGCTTGTCTTCCTTGCCGGCATCCTTCAGCTGCTTGAGCATGTTGGAGAACATACCGCCCGGCACCTGATACAGCAGGGTGTTTGCGTCCACGCCCAGAGACTTGGGGCTGATCTGGCCGTTGGCGATGTACTTCTCACGCAGCTTTGCGAAGTATGCGCGCACGACATTCAGCTGCTTGAGGTCGAGACCGGTGTCGTAATCGGTGCCCTGCAGGGCGGCGACGAGGCTCTCGGTGGCCATGTGGCTGGTGCCGCCGCTCAGGGGGCTCATGGCGGTATCCACGATGTCCGCGCCTGCCTCGATGCCCTTCAGCAGGGACATGGAAGCCAGACCGGCGGTGTAGTGGCTGTGGATGTCCACAGGGATGGACAGGGTATTTTTCAGCTCCTTGACCAGCTCATAGCTGGTGTAGGGGGTCAGCAGACCGGCCATATCCTTGATGCAGATGGAGTTTGCGCCCATCTCCTCGAGGGTCTTGGCGTACTTGACGTAGTACTCGTTGTTGTGGACGGGGCTGAGGGTGTAGCTGATGCAGCCCTGAACGTGTGCGCCCTCGTTGTTGGCGGCCTTGATGGCAGTCTGCAGGTTGCGGGCGTCGTTCAGTGCGTCGAAGATGCGGATGACGTCGATGCCGTTTGCGACGGACTTCTTGACGAAGTACTCGACGGCGTCGTCCGCGTAGGGGCGGTAGCCCAGCATATTCTGGCCGCGGAACAGCATCTGCAGCTTCTGGTGGGGCAGCTCCTTGCGCAGGATGCGCAGACGCTCCCACGGATCCTCATCGAGGAAGCGGATGCAGCTGTCGAAGGTCGCACCGCCCCAGCACTCGACGGAGAAGTAAGGGATCTTGTCCATTTCGGGCAGGATGGGACGCATCTCGTCCATCGTCATACGGGTGGCCAGCAGAGACTGGTGGGCATCGCGCAGGACGACTTCCGTGATCTTGATGGGCTTTTTAGCCATTGTTGTCACCTCTCTCTTAGTTCATGGAAACCAGAGTGTCACCGGAGTTGACGGTGTCGCCCTTATGCACGTTGATGGAAGCAACGGTGCCATCCTGAGGAGCAACGATCTCGTTCTCCATCTTCATGGCCTCGAGGATGACCAGCACATCGCCAGCCTTGACGGAAGCGCCGGCAGCGACCTTGACGTCCAGAATGTTGCCGGGCATCGGAGCCTTGACCTCAACAGCGCCTGCGGCAGCAGGAGCAGCGGGTGCGGCGGGAGCAGCAGCGGCGGCAGGAGCCGGAGCGGCCTTGGGTGCGGGTGCAGCAGCAGGAGCCACGGGAGCAGCGCCGGCAGCGGTCTCCTCGACAGAGACGCTGTAAGCAACGCCATTGACGGAAATGTTGTAGTACTTCATGGAAGAATCCTCCTGAAAAATCCAAATCGATTCGTTAGATGTACGTTTTCTTACAGAGCCATGTTGCCGTGCTTCTTGGGCAGACGGGCAGCACGCTTGGTGCTCAGCAGCTCGAAAGCAGCCACGACGCTTGCGCGGGCGTTGGCGGCCTCGCAGGTCATATCAGCAGCGCCTGCGGCCACAGCAGCGTCTGCGCTGCAGACCTCAGCCACATAGGCAGCAGCCTTGGCCTTGGTGGCGGCGACGATGTTGTCGGAGGCGTCGATCTCGTCCTTGTACAGCACGGAGACGGCTGCGGAAGGCTCGAGGGCGCTGACGGTGCAGCCCTTGACGGCAATCTTCAGGTCGGCTGCGGCCAGTGCGGTGTACACAGGGCCGACGGCCTTACCGGCGATCAGCGCGACCTTGGCGGTGGTAGCATCGGCATAGGTCGCAGCCAGACGGGCAGCCTCACGGATGCCGCCGGCGATGTCGTCGGTGGTGCTGGGCACGAAGCCCTCCGTGTTCACGATGGTCAGCACCGGGACGCTGAATGCGTCGCACAGGCGGACAAAACGGGAAGCCTTGGCCACGCAGTTGTGGCACAGCTGCTTGCCGGTGGACACGACGCCCACAGCGTTGCCGCCGATGGTGGCAAAGGCAGTGTAGACGCTCTTACCGAAGCCGGCGTACATCTCCACAGCGCTGTCCTTATCGATGAGGGCAGCAGCGGCCTTTGCAGGCTCGGCATTTGCGGCCAGAACAGCGGTGGGCTGCTCGAACTCGAAGATGGCGGGGCCGGTCAGGTTGTTGGCAGGCAGCAGACCCACGATGTGGGCGGCCTTCTCCGCAGCCTCAGCAGCGTCAGCGGCCACGATGGCGGCCACGCCTGCCTTTGCGGCAGCAGCGGCAGAGCCGGCGTCAGCCACCTTGTCACCCTTGGCAGCGGCGGTGAAGGGAGCGGTGAAGAACAGCTCTGCGCCCTCTGCCATGATGCAGACGTCTGCGTTGGCAGCGCTCAGGGCGCTGGTGCCGCCGCAGACGCCCAGAACGACGGCCACCTGAGGCACGACGCCGGACACCTTGGCGATGGTGGCGTTGAGCTTGGCGGAAGCGTTCAGAACGTCCAGACCCTCAGCCAGCTTTGCGCCGACGGAGTCGTAGAAGGTGACGACCGGGCAGCCCGTCTGGGCAGCCAGCTCAAGGACCTTGATGTTCTTTTCAACATCCTTGACCGAAACAGCCTCGCCGTTCTGGAAAACGGCGTAAGCCTGCTGACCGGCAGCATAGCCGCTGGCAGCGCTCACCGCGCCGTCCGCAAACAGAGCGGTGTATTCCCCGTCATCAAAAAACTTGGCGAGGATTTCTCCTTTGGTACTCTTTGAAGCCATGGTAAGACCTCCTGCTTATCTGTGTGAGTTTCAAAATTAGGTATATTATACCCGATTTCCCCAAGATTCTCAAGCCTTGTTCCATTCCTTTTTTTCAGAGAATGTCACAAGTTTGGCAAAAAGAGAGGAAATATCGGACACATTGCCCAGAAGCCGCTTTACTTGCGCTTTTTGCCGACGGCGGCTTTGTTCCCGCCCACCGGGCCGCGGGGGCGGCGGGCCGCTGCCTTGGACTGCAGCGCTGCCGAGCGGGTCTGTGCACGGCCCTTGGCCGCAGCGGCGCGCAGGCCGTTCACCTCTGCCTTGGTCAGCTCACGGTACTTGCCGGGCTGAAGCATCCCCAGCTTGACGACGCCCTCGGCGTTCCGCTTCAGGCGGATGACCTCGAGGCCCACTGCCTCGCACATCCGGCGGATCTCGCGGTTCTTGCCCTCTTTCAGGGTCATCTCCATGACGGTGCGCCCCGGCTCGTCGGTGACGACATTGATGGCGCAGGGCATGGTCTTGGTGCCGTCATCCAGCACGACGCCGGAGCTGAGCTTCAGGATCTGGCTCTCGTCGGCCCGGGGCTGGACGGTGACGCGGTACAGCTTGGAGATGCCGCCCGACGGATGGGTGACGGCCTGTGCGAATGCGCCGTCGTTGGTCATCAGCAGCAGGCCCTCGCTGTCCTTGTCGAGACGGCCCACGGGGTACAGGCGGGCCGGGATGTCAGTCACGAGGTCCATGACCGTCTTGCGGCCCAGCTCGTCGCTGGCGGTGGTGACATAGCCGCGGGGCTTGTACAGGGCCAGATAGTACAGCTGCTGGTTCTTCTGGATATAAATGCGCTCGTCGTCCACATGGAGGACGTCGCGGTTGGGGTCCATCTTGTCGCCCACCTTCACGGGGTGGCCGTTGACCTTTACGCGGCCCTCCGCAATGATCTGCTCAGCGGCGCGGCGGGAGCACAGGCCCTGCTCACTCATAATCTTCTGGATGCGTTCTTCTGCCATAATAAAATCTCCTTGTGCGCCTCCCGGCGCTCAAATAGGGCTGCTGGGGCAGCCTCAGTTCAGTCACTGCGGCCCGGGCGGGCCGCAGGTACGGCGTAGATGGGTTTATTCCTCCGCTTTCGGAGCGGCAGTCCCCTGCTTCTCCTCTTTTTTCAGCAGAGCGCTGACCTTGTCCACCAGCTCGGGCAGCATGGTCAGGGCGCGGTCGATGGTGTTGGAGCCGTCGGACAGCTGGATGGTGCGCACACAGCCGTCCTTCACCACCAGAAAAGCCACCGGCTGGATGTTGACGCCCGCACCGCTGCCGCCGCCGAACAGGTCCTTGTTGGCGGCGTTCTTGCCGTCAAAGTCGGTGCCTGCGGACGCAAAGCCGAAGGAGATGCGGGACACCGGCAGGATGGTGGTGCCGTCGTCGGTCTTGATGGGCTTGCCGATGATGGTGTTGGAGTCTGCCATCTGGCGGATCTTGTCCATTGTGACGTTCATTAAACCTTGAATCGGATGCTCAGCCATAAAATCGGCCTCCTCTTATTATTTTCCGGGAAACCCGCAGGCTCCCTTTTCAAAGGATACACCATACGAGTTTATTGTAACACATTTTATAGGAAGACGTCCAGCACTTTTTCGCGCCAGAACTCATACAGGACCCGCACCGCCGCTGCGACGATGAACAGCAGCCGGGCGCTGAGGCGGAACGAGACGCGGTCGGCCACCGTCGGCTCGGCAGAGCCGAAATCCGGCAGGATGCGCAGCTCCTCGAAGTCGAGGTAGACGAAGCGGTCGATGACGCCGAGAGACGGGTAGAGCCACGCATTCAGCCTGCCGTAGGCGCGGGCGGCTTCGGCGGGGTCCTCGCCCCGGACGCCGAGGCAGACCCGGATCTTCGTGACTCGCAGGGAGCCGAAGACGGCTTTCGTCAGCCGCCCTGCCCCCCGCAGGATGGTCACGAGAATGTTGAGGGTGAGCTTCGCTTTCTTGCGGGGCGGCGTCTCTTTTTTGGGCTTCTTCGCCTCTTTCGCGGCCCGTTCGGCGGCTTTTTTCCGCCGCCGCTCCGCGCGGCTGGCCCGGAGCTTCGCCTTCAGCTTCCCGAAAAAGCCCTTCGGCTCCTCCGCTCCCGCAGGCGGCGGGGCGGGCCACCGGAACACCGGCTGGGTGATGCCCGGCACACCGGCCCGGATCGTCACGACGCCGTTCTCCCAGCAAAAGTCGGCGCAGAACGGGCAGAGCAGGGCGAGGGCCAGCAGCACCAATAAAATAAGGAGCAGGATGCCCACGATCTTCAGCAGGGTCAGCAGCAGCCAGCCCAGCGCCCCCAGCACCGCCATCATCGGACCGCCTCCCCTTCCGCTCCCTCGTTCTGGCCCCGCACGGGCGGCAGGTCCGCCAGCGAGGAAAGGCCGAAGCACCGCAGGAAAACGTCCGTTGTCCGGAAGCTCACCGGGTGGCCGGGCAGATCAAGGCGGCCCGCCTCCTCAATGAGTCCCTTCTGCAAAAGGCTGCTGACGCTGGACGAGGAATCCACGCCGCGCACCTGCTCGATGAAGGCGCGGGAGACGGGCTGATTGTAGGCGATGACCGTCAGCGTCTCCATCGCCGCCGGGCCGAGGGGCACCGAGCGCCTCGCGTCCAGCAGGCGGCGGACGCAGTCGGCCCACTCGGTCTTGGTCGCCAGCTGCCAGCGGGTGTCCAGATGGAGCAGGCAGAGGCCCGAATCCTCCCGGGCATAGCGGGCGCGCAGGTCCTCCAGCGCAGTCTCCACTGCGGTCTGGGGCAGCTGGACGGCGGCGGCGAGTTTATCGGCGCTTACCGGGTCACCCGCCGCAAAAAGCATCGCCTCGACGGCGGCTTTGGTCTGTTTCTGGTTCATTCTTCCTCCTTTGCCTTTTCACGGGGCAGGCGTCCCCGCTGCATGGCCAGCTCCCCCTTCGGACCGAGAATGACGCGCCCGCCGCGCACCAGCTCCAGCAACGCCAGAAAGGTGGCCACGTTGGTGCTGCGGCTCTGGCTGCGGGCGAAGAGCTGGCTCATCCGGGCCGCGCCCCCCGCGATGAGGCGGCGCAGGATGTACACCACCCGGCTGCTCACCGACACCTGCGGGGCGGCCACCAGCGGCTCAAAGACCGCCTGTGTCGGGACACGCCGGGCGGGCGTGCGGCCCATCAGCCCCTCCCAGCAGTCGGCCAGCACCTGCGGCAGATGGTTGAGAGCGTAAGTCTCGTCCCGTTCCAGCCGCAGCGGCGGGCGGACGAAGGTGGGCGACGCCTCGGCGGCGGCGCGGAGCGCGGCCGACATCCGGCGGCACTGGTCGTACTCGATGAGCTGGCCGGTCAGCTCCTGCTTCATCCGCTCACCCTCGGTGCTGCGGGGCAGCAGCAGGTAGCTCTTCATCTCCACGAGGTGGGCCGCCATCTCGATAAAGGAGCTGGAAACGTCGGGGTCCACGGCCTGTGCGGCCTCCACGGTGCGGGTGTACTGGTCGATCAGCGCAAGGATGGGGATGTTGTGCAGGTCCATCTTGTGCTTCGTCACCAGCGCCAGAAGCAGTTCCAGCGGCCCCTCGAACTCCTCCAGATGAAAGGTAAGCTCCTCCGCCATCAGATCACCGCCCCCAGAGATGCGTAGTAGGCCGAGTAGGCGATGCTGTCGATGTACTGGGTGCCTGCGTCCAGCAGGTCCCACACCACGCTGTTCATCACGCTCAGCGGGCCGTCCAGAACGCCGCTCCAGACCGCCGCCAGCATCACCACAAGGATGACCTTTTCATACTTCATCATCCCGAAGTAGATGCGCTCGGGCAGCACCGCCAGCAGCACCCGGCTGCCGTCCAGCGGGGGCACGGGGATGAGGTTGAACACCGCGAGGCTCACGTCCATGTACACTAAGTATTGCAGGAAGAGCGCCAAAAAAATCGTCGCTTCGTTGACGGGTGCCCAATAATAGAGCAGCTTCCAGACCACCATCGACAGGTAGGCCAGGATCAGGTTCGCCACCGGGCCGGCCAGCGCGGTGAGGGCCATGCCCTGCTTGGGGTTTTTAAAGTTGCGGGGGTCGGTGGAGACAGGCTTTGCCCAGCCCACGCCCGCAAACACCATGCACAGCGTGCCCAGCAGGTCGAAATGGCGGAAAGGGTTCAGCGACAGCCGCCCCTGCTGCTTGGCCGTGGGGTCGCCCAGCAGCCATGCAGCCAGCGCGTGGCCTGCCTCGTGGAAGGGGATGACGGTCAGAGCGGCCAGCACCCGTGCGAGGGTATAAAACATTCTTGGGGTCATGGTGTTCTCCTGTTTTCTATAAGATATACGAGTTTATTGTACTATTTTTTTCGTGTTTAGACAAGCGTTTGGGCCTCAGACGAAAAAAAGCCGCAAAAAAATTGAAAAGGGGGTTGCTTTTTGGCGGCTGTTCTGGTAAAATAGTCAAGCTGATTATTTTGATTCCATAACTTCACTGTAGGAGGTGCAAGTACCATGGCTAAGTGTGAATGCTGCGGCAAGGGTGTTACCTTCGGTATCAAGGTCTCTCACTCTCATCGCCGTTCCAACCGTACCTGGAAGCCGAATGTCCGTCGTGTCAAGGCGGTCGTGGAGGGTTCTCCCAAGTATATCTACGCATGCTCCCGCTGCCTGCGCGCTGGCAAAGTCACCCGCGCTGTCTAAGCTGATGCGTATTGCCGGTCACTTTGTCGAGTGGCCGGCTTTTTATTTTATCACCGGACTTTGGGAGGAAACTGAGATGGCACTGCCGAGCGACCCGATCATGCTGCTGAGCGTGGTCAACCTCAAGCTGCGCGACTTCTACCCCAGCCTCGACGCCCTCTGCGACGACATGGACGCAGACAGGGACGCCCTGTGCAAAACGCTTTCCGCCGTGGGCTACGCCTACGACGCAGCACGCAATCAATTCATCTGACAGGAAGGAGCTTTTCAGAATGGAAGGCACTTATTACAAAGAGTGGAGCGCGGTGCTCGACCGCGCGATGGAGTTCAAGGTCTACGGCCACGGCGGCGTGCCGGTGCTGGCACTGCCCGCCCGGGGCGGCCGTTTCTACGACTGGGAGAACAACGGGATGCCCGAGGCCGTAGCACGGCTGCTGCACGAGGGAAAGATGCAGCTCTTCTGCGCCGACAGCATCGACGCCGAGAGCCTGCTGGCGGGCCATGAGACGCCCCGCCGCCGGGCCGAGATGCAGGAAAAGTATTTCGTCTACCTGACTGCCGAGCTGGCCCCCCGCATCGCTGCGCTGAACGCCCCGGAGGCCAAAAAGCCTCCCCTCATCTGGTGCGCTGGCGTGGACACCGGCGCCTATCAGGCCGTCCAGTGCCGCCTGCGCCGCCCCGGGGTCTTTGCGGGCGCGGTGGGTCTGTCGGGCCTGTACGACATGAGCCGCTTCCTCGGCGGCTGTGAGGACGACCTTGTCCTCCGCAGCAGCCCCCTCGCCGCCCTGCGGAAGAACGGCATCTGCAACAAAAACCTGCTGGCCAAGGCCGAGGATAACACCCTCCTGCTCTGCGTGGGTCAGGGCGGCTACGAGGGCGACGCCCTTGCTGACACGCAGGCTCTGGCCGACACCCTGAAGGAGACCGGCCTGCCCTGCCACCTCGAAGTCTGGGGCGGCGACGTCTCCCACGACTGGTACTGGTGGGGCAAGGAGTTCGGGATGTTTGCCGAGCGTCTGTTCGGCTGAGCGTAAGGAGGATGCGGGATGTCGGAATTTATCGTCGGCGCACGAGGCCATGATTTTGGCCGTCACAGCGTGGAAGAGCTGCTCTGCTCCATCGGAGACGCAGGCTTTCGCTGCACCCAGCTGGCCTACACCAAGGCCGTGGAGGGGGTCAAGAGCTATGCAGACGTGACCCCTGCGCTGGTGGACGCCACCAACGCCGCCGTCCAGAAGAGCGGCGTGTCCATCGCCGTAGACGGCACCTACGTCGAGCTGGGCTATGCAGACGAGGACAAGCGCCGCGCCGAGGTGGCGAAGGCCCTGAGTCAGGTGCCGGTGGCAAAGGCTCTCCGGGCCGGCTGCATGGGCAGCGAGACCACCAATATGGCAAAGCAGCCCACCGTGAGCCGCAAAGAGGCGCAGGAGGCCCTGCTTCGCAGCCTCGGCGAGATCATCCCCGTCTGCGAAGAGCAGGGCGTGCTCTTCGCGGTGGAGTGCGTCTATTACCATTCCATGAACACCCCCGAGGCCGTCCGGATGGTGCTGGACACCATCGCCAGCCCCAACCTCCGGGTCATCTGCGACCTTGCGAATTACGTCGGCCCCGAGAACGCCTCGGTGGACGCCCAGCGCCGCATCTGGGACAAGGTCGGCAGCTGGTACGGCGATAAGATCGCGGCCGTCCACTTCAAGGGCCAGAACTTTAAGCCCGACGGCACCCTCTACTCCACCAGCCTCGAGGATTCCTGCGTGGACTACAAAGGCGGCTTCGAGATGCTGCGCGCCCTGCCCCAGCCCGTCCTCCCCGTCCTGCGGGAGGAGGCTGTCCCGGCCCGCGCCGCCAGCGATATTGCGTTCATGAAGAGCTTTTTCTGAAGCTTCTGAAATAAAAAATAAGAGGCTGCTGGCCTCAACCTCTCCGTCACGGCTTCCGCCGTGCCACCTCCCCTATCGAGGGGAGGCTTTGGCATGGCAGAAAGCTTTTCCTCTTCGCCAGAGGCTCCCCTCGGTAGGGGAGCTGTCTGCGAAGCAGACTGAGAGGTTGACCAGCAGCCTCTTTTTATTTAATCCGTATCGTATTCAATGCCATCCTGCACGGCGTCGCCGCCGACGGCGGGGCCTTCGGTGTCAGGCGGCGTTTCGGTACTGCCGGAGGCGCTGGCGGCGGCATCGCCCGCGATATAGAGCACCACCGTGGTGCCCACCTCCACCATCGTCCCGGCGTCCTCGCTGGCCGAGACGACACAGCCTGCGGCCTCCGAGCCGTCGTTGACCACCGTGAAGCAGGTGGCGTTCAGCCCCTTGGCGGCAAGCTCCTGCACGGCGCTGTCCTGCGTCTGGCCGATGATGTCGGGCATCTCCATCATCTGGGGGCCTCGGCTGACCACGAGGCTGATGGTGTCCCCCTTCTGGATGACCTCGCCCGCCTCCGGCGTCTGCCGGATGATGCGGCCCTTCTCTACCGTGTTGCTGTATTCCAGCGTAACATAGAAGAGGTAGTCGTTGATATAGCTGCGGTTGTTCCGCACCTCCGCGTCATAGTCGCGGCCCACGAGATCTGGCGTCAGGATGATGTTTTCGTTTACCGGCTCGCTGGCGGCCTCGCTGACGGAGTCCGGCTCCGAGGCCGACGGCGCTGGGCGGGCGTCGTTCTGGCGGCTCAGAAGCCCCCAGAGGATCAGCACGATGAGGACGCTCAGCAGGATGAGGATGCCGGCCAGCAGGTTGCGGACGCTGAGCAGCTCGGCCTTTGCGGGCGCTCTCGTCTCCTGCGGGGCGGGAGACGTCCGGGGGGCCAGACTCCGGGCCAGCTCCTCGGCATACTCCCGCTCCGAGAGGGCGCGGAAGAGCTGCTGGACGGTCTGGATGCGCTCCACCGGCTTGAGGCGGAGGCCCAGATACAGCGTCTCCGAGACGTAGGGCGGCACAGCCGAGGAGACGGTGCGGGCCTTGGGGTTGGAGTCGGAGACGAGGCGCTGGGCCGCCGGGACGGGGCTTACCCCGCAGACCATCCGGTAGAACACCGCCGCAAGGCTGTATTCGTCGGTGTAGCGGCCCTCGAACTCCGCCGTGGAATACTGCTCCGGGGCCGAGTAGCCCTCGTACAGCTGCTCGTGGAGGCCGCTGCCCGCCGTCCGCAGGCCCACCGTCGCATAGCCCGTCAGCCGGGCGCGGCCATTGTCCAGAATGCGGATGTTGGCCGGGCAGATGCCCCGGTGCACAAGCCCCACCTGATGCATGGCCTCCACCCCCCGGAACACCGGCTCCAGCATCGCGCAGGCCTGCTGCGGCGTCACAGTGCCGTGCTCTTCGAGCCACTTCTGAAGCGGACAGCCGCCGGGGTTCTCCATGACGGCGTAGACCGTGTTGTTCTCTTCAAAGACGTCCAGCACCGCCTCGAGGCCGTTGGCCGGGGTGATGCGCTGGATGAAGCGGTAGAGGTCGGCAAAGTCCATCCGGGTGGTCTTGAACAGCACCTCGCTGCCGGGCTTCGGGCGGAGGATGCAGTCCTTCCCCCGCTCTGCGGCCAGCGTCAGGGGCATATACTCCTTGATGGTCACGCGGAACGGCCCGGTGTTCTCGACGCCCCGGTAGAGGATGCCCTCGCCGTCCACGCTCTTGATGTCCCCCACCGTATACCGGCCCGCCAGCACCGTGCCCGCGGGGAGACTGCCCGCCGGGTTGCGCCCTGCAAGCTCCCGGCCGCAGTGGGGGCACTGTGCCCTCCCCTCTTCCAGCTCCTGCATACAGTATGGACAAATGCGCTTTCGCTCCATGTCGGCCCCTCCCCATCCTCTTGTTTCCTTTTTATTATAGCATAGCCTGCGCAAAAATGGTATCGCCCTTTCTTAACCGCCCCAAAAAGCCCCCTCTTCTTTCCGCAAACGCAAAAAGGCCCCCGGCCCGTGCAGAGAGCACGAAGCCGTGGGCCTTTTCATTCGGTTGGGTCTTTCCCATCCCTCAGAGCCGTTTCGGGCCGGAGATAAACGCCCCCTCCTGCCCGGAATGCTGCTCAGGAGTCCGTTTTAGATAGACAGGATGACGACAGTGGTGGGGTAAGGCAGGCTGAAGATGACGCGGCCATTCACAACGCGAGCGGTAGTGACCACCCAGTTGCCGTTGCTGTCCAGATACATGATGACTGCAACATTGCCGATCCCATTGACGCTGACCGAGACTTCGCCTTCCACCAGCACATCACCGATGGCACGGACGGACAGGTCATTTGCAGACTTGACGCCTGCTGCTGCGGCAGCATCAGCCGTAGCCTTGCCGCCTGCAAGGGCAGTCAGCTTATCGGCAACGCTGCCCTCGGTAGAAGCGAGGGTATTATAAGCAGCATTGGCCGTTGCGCTGGCCTCAGCGTTAGACTGAGGAACAAAAATTTCGCTGGCAGGGCCGGTGGCGTCGCCGGTGATGCTGGGCACCTTCACGTCGTCGGCTGCGAAAGCAGAAACACTCATGACAGCGGCCATCACCACAGCGGCGACTGCTACTACGAATTTCTTTTTCATAACGATTACCTCCATATTTATTTCTGGACAGGCTGCGATTTCTCGCTGCCGTATCCCTTATAATAGTAGCCGGACTTGTAGTAGCGTTTATAATACAGGCTCGACTTACTATTCATTTCTGCGCGGTCCAGCACGACACCCAGAAGGGGCACTCCGGTGCGCTTGAGCTGCTGGACCGAATCGCCCACGACCTTGCGGGGCGTCTCACCGCCGCGCACCACCAGAACGGTGCCGTCGCAGTGGGTGGCGATGTTCATGGCGTCGGCCACGCTGCCGAGGGGCGGCGTGTCGATGAGCACGACACCGAAACGCTGGCGGCAATGCTCGATCATCTGCGCAAAGCGCTCGCTTTCCAGCAGGATAGCGGGGTTGGTCACGGTCTTTGCCACCGGGATGATATACCCGTTGGGGACGTTGGTCTCATAGATGACGTCATCCAGCTCGGCCTTGCCCGCCAGATAATGGACGCCGCCGATGAGCTGGCCGGAGGTGGACATCCCGTACTTGCTGCGCATCTCCGACTTGCGGAAGTCGCAGTCGATGAGGACGGCAGGCGTGCCCAGCTCGGCGATCATCCGCCACAGCTGCATGGTCACGAAGCTCTTGCCCTCGTTGGGCGTGCTGCTGGTGATCATGATGGTCTTGACATCGCTGCCGCAGAAGCTCAGATTGATGCGCAGCTGGTTGATGGCCTCGCTCACCTCGAAGGGGAGCTGCGGCATCTTGCCGATTTGAAGCTTATTCATGGTCGTTCTCCCCCTCTTATCTGCTCATCACGTCGTTCCAGCGGAAGGCGCTCTTCTTCTTGGTGTCATTGTGGTTGAAGCTGCCCAGATCGACCTCCGGAATGGTAGCCAGCGGCTGGACGCCCAGATACTTGGCCACATCGTCCGGCGTATCGAAGCTGTCCTTCATCAGGTACTGCACCAGCAGCACGCCGCAGCAGAGCACAGCACCCAGCAACGCGCCCAGCACCGTGTTCTTGGCGTAGCTGGGGCTGGACTTCTGGGTGGGCACCACAGCGTCCTCCACCACGTTGGGCGTCTCCGTCTCCATGATCTCGGGCAGGTAGATGCGGGCCTGCTTGATCAGCTCGTTGGCGATGTCTGCCGCCCGCTCGGGGTCGCTGTCGGTGACGGTCACTTTGAGGATGCGGGTGTCATTGGTGTTGGTGATGCTGACCTGCCCTGCAAGGCTGCGGTAGTTGGTGTCGAGGTCCAGATTTTTGATGACATCCTGCAGCAGCGGACGGCTGAGCATCAGCTCCTGATAGTCCGCCGTCAGCTGAGAGCCGATCTGCAGGTCGGTCAGGTTGACGATGGAGTTGTTGGAGGCAGACACGATGTAGATGCTGGCCGAGGCCTGATACATCGGCGTCACGAAGAAATGCGTAAAGCCGAACGCCAGCAGTGCGCCCGCCAGAAAGCAGGCGATGATCTGCAGGATGTGCCCCCACAGCAGGTAGAATACCTCTACGAGATCGATCTCTTCTTCTGTCTCTGCGCCGTTGATGGCCGCCGGATTGAGTGCCTGTTGTTCCTTGCCCACTGATTGATCCTACCTTTCCAGTTTCCTATTTCCTTATCGTACTTTTTCATAAAACAGCTGTAAGACGGTCGCCTCCCGGCTGGACTCGTCCAGATGGTAGGCCCAGTAGCCGTTCTCGATGACGTTCTCGCCGTCGATGGTCAGGGTGTCGAGCTGTTTGTACTGCTTGAGCTTTTCGCCGATCTTTGCGGCCGTGCCGCTGGCGATGTCCGTCACCATGTAGTCCTCCAGCGCCGTATAGGCTTCGGCTGCGAACTGGCTGTCCTGCTGCCGGAGCTTTTCTTCCAGCGCGGCGAGGAACTGCCGCTGACGGGCCATGCGGGCGATGTTGGTCTGGTCGTCGATGTGGTGGCGGCTGCGCACATAGGTCAGCGCCTTCTCACCGTCCAGCGTCACCTCTTCGCCCTGCACCAGCGTGGGGTCGATCTCAGAGAAATCCGAGGTGACGGTCAGGGTCACGCCCCCCACAAGGTCGGTGACGATGCCCACGGCGTCCATGTTCAATGCAAAATATCCGTCGATGGGCTGGTCGTCCAGCAGCATCGAGACGGCAAGCGCGGTGTTCTCGCAGCTGTTCTCCCGGCCATTGCCGTAATAATGGGCCAGCGCGATCTGCTCGTCGGCATACGCCGCCACCCCGCCCAGAACATCCAGCACCGGCACCTTCGTGATGGTGTCGCGGTTGATCTGCAGCACCTGCCACGTCTTGTTGGCGTCGTCCACCACCAGCACCATCTGGACGTCGGCCTGTCCGCCGCCCTCGTAGCTGTCCACGGCCACGGCCTTGCCCTTGACGTCGATGCCCATGATCAGGTACGTCTCAAGGCCGGAGCGCTGACGATAGGTGCTGCCGTCGTAGGTGATCTCCTTCTGCTCCTCCGGGGCCGCGATGACGGCGCTGCCCACCTCGTCGGAGCCGGTCGCATAGCGGTCGTTCTCCCAGAAATGGAGGGCCGCTGCGCCGCCGGCCAGCAGTGCCAGCGCCACTGCCGCCGCCACGCCCGCCTTGAGGACGTCCTTCCGGCGGAGCCGTTTTTCCTCTCGGAACCTCACACTTGCGCGAGAGTCGGTGCCGTCAGCCGACGGGCGTTCTCATCCATCTGTGCAAGGAACGCTTCGCCCAGCTTGCGCCGCACCATCTCTCTTCCCCCTTTCAGATTTGGCGGTCTTTTGGTCATGTCGTGGCAGTCGCTGCCCAGCAGCGGCGTTGCCGTCAGTTCCAGAAGCTCAAGCCCCTGCCGGCGGGTCCCCCAGCGGAGCAGGGTATCCGCGTTCACCTGAAGGGCCAGCGGCAGCTTGGCCAGCTCTTCCAGCCGACGGCGGTTGCTCGAACTGAAGCAGAACCGCTCAGGATGGACGAGGACGACATTGAAATGTAGATCCAGCGACAGCACGGCCACCGTCTCCACCTGCTGGTCGGTCCACTCCGAAAAGGGCATCTCCAGCATCAGGGTGCGGGTGTTCTCGATGCAGAGCCGCTCCGGGTGATGTTCTTCCATCCCCCGGAAATAGGCCGCTTCCGCCGCCGGAAGGATGCGGGGCAGGCTGCTCCCCGCCGGGATAGCGCTGTGCAGCGCGTTCAGGGCCGCCGCCCGCCGCGCCAGATACATGGTGACGCTGTTCTCCCGGGCGTAGTAGTGGGAGGTCGCACAGACCGTCCCGACCCCCATCCCGGCCAGCGCCTGAAGCATCGCCAGCGACATCTCCACGCTCTCGCTTCCGTCGTCCATCTGCGGAAGGATATGGGCGTGCAGTTCGATCAACGCTCCCGACTCCATACCGCATCACCGCCTTTCCGCATTTTTATGGATTTCTCTTCCTCACTTTCTCACATTCTAGCATAGAAAAATCTAGGATGCAACAGGCAATTCCGCGGAAATGCTTCTCTACGGCATTTTTTATCGCAATTTTCAAAAATAGTGCCTATCAAATATAACATATTTGCGATATGCAGTTTGCGGATGTTGCTTGTGCATTAAATACGCAAACTGCTATATTTGACTGCTCCCGATTTTTGGCCTTCGTAAGCCAAAAAGCCGCTCTCTGTGCTTCGCAGTACAAAGAACGGCTTCGAATCAGCATTCCTCCGGCCTGCGGAAGTTTATTCCGGCAGATCCTCTTCGTTCTCGAGGCTGTGCCAGACGTTCTGGACGTCGTCGTTGTCCTCGAGGGCATCCAGCAGTTTGCCCATCAGCTTGAGCTGGTCGGGGTCGGTCAGGCGGGTGGTGGTCATGGGGACCATGGCCAGATCGTCGGAGAGGATCTCGTAGCCCTTCTCCTCCAGAGCCTTGACGACAG
The DNA here is from genome assembly GCF_020687345.1 of Faecalibacterium butyricigenerans. Lineage (NCBI taxonomy): Bacteria > Bacillati > Bacillota > Clostridia > Eubacteriales > Oscillospiraceae > Faecalibacterium > Faecalibacterium butyricigenerans. Next base: position 21,599 of record NZ_JAJEQL010000016.1, on the reverse strand, counting down.
CGGAGTAGTTCTCGGGGTCGGTGGTGATCTCCGCAGCCTCTTCGCCTGCGTCGAAGTCCTCTGCACCGGCATCCAGAGCGTCCATCATGGCCTCGTCGGCGTCCTTGTCCTCCAGAGAGATGTCGATGACGCCCTTCTGGCTGAACAGGAAGCCCACGCAGCCCATAGCGCCCAGATTGCCGCCGTTCTTGTCGAAGTAGTGGCGCAGGTCGGCAGCAGTACGGTTGCGGTTGTCGGTCAGGGTCTCCACCATGACAGCGACGCCGCCGGGGCCGTAGCCCTCGTAGGTGATTGCCTCGTACTCGGTCTTATCGCCGCCCTCGGCCTTCTTGATGATGCGCTGGATGTTATCGTTCGGCACGCTCATACGCTTTGCCTTGGCGATCAGGTCTGCCAGCTTGCTGTTGGAAGCGGGGTTGGGGCCGCCGGTGCGGACGGCGACGCTGATCTCGCGGCCGATCTTGGTAAAGACCTTTGCCTTCGCGCCGTCGGTCTTTTCCTTCTTGCGCTTGATGTTGTTCCATTTGCTATGTCCAGACATGGGAAAGAGCCTCCTGTATTTTATCAGTGATCTCCGCCTGCGGGCAGACGGGCTGTGGTCGCCCGCATTGTGGCAGCACACAAAATCTAACTCTATTATTCTATCACAACAGCCATCGGCGTTCAAGCCTTGTGCTGCTGGTTTTCGGGCCTATTCTGCCAAAAACTGCGTCTTACAGCAGCCGGAGCGCCTTGGGGTAGTGGTTTTTGACCCTGCCGCCGGACACTTTTCCGCCGCCCAGCGGCCAGCCATCCACCGTCACGCAGCACCAGCCGTCGGCGGCGGTGCGGGCTTCGGCCTCCCGGCCGGAGAGGTATTCCACGGTCCGCGGGTCGGCGAGGGTCAGCTCCTCGCGGTTCTTGCAGAGCGCGCCGAAGGCCGTGAACAGATGGTGCTCCGGCACGAAGCGGCCCTTCTGCACGCTGCCCACAAAGACGCCCGCCCGCAGGACGTGGAGATTCGTCTGGGGGAAGGCCGCCGGAAGCAGGACGCCTCCGCCATGCACCACGGCGGGACGCCCGGCCAGCTCCGGGAAATATTCCTCCGCGAACTCCCGCCACGCAGCGAGGCTCTGGGCGGGCGTTGCCTCCCCTGCCCCGCCGTCCCGGCTGCGGACGCTGCGGCCCTGCGCGGCCTCCCGGCAGGCGCGGCTGTTTTCCCGCCGTGCGCTGCGGGCATCGGCGGGCCTGCCGCCTTTCTGGGGCTTGCCGCCCTTGGCCTTTCGGCCTGCCTCGGCGGCAGCGGCCAGCCAGAGCTGCTCTTCCGGCGTGTACCCGCCGGGGGCAGGCAGGGTGCGGGGCGTGCCCGCCTTGACCAGCCGGGCCATGAAGTGGCCCTCGCCGCCCTGACAGGGCCAGATACGGCGCACCTTGCTCACGTCCAGCGGCAGTCCGCCGGTGCGGTTGGCCTCGCCCTCACTGCCGAAGGTGTAGTCCACATGGCCCAGCACGTCGGCCAGCGCGAACTCCGGGTGGCGCTGTAAGAACGCTGCCACCTGCCCCTCATCCTCCTCGGGTGCGAAGGTGCAGGTGGAGTAGACCAGCTCCCCGCCCGGCGCGAGGGCCGCGGCGGCGCTGTCGAGGATGTCTGCGCCAAGCTCCGCGCACTGCTTCACCAGCGCCTCACAGTGCTGGGCCAGCGCTGCAGGCTCTTTGCGGAACATCCCCTCGCCGGAGCAGGGCGCGTCCACCAGCACCCGGTCAAAAAACTCCGGCAGAGCCGCCGCGATGCGGGCGGGCGTCTCGTTGAGCACTACAGCATTGGGCACACCCATCCGCTCGAGATTGCTTTTCAGGATCTCCGCCCGGGCCGCGACGTATTCGTTGCTGACCAGAAGCCCCTGCCCCCGCAGGGCGGCGGCGAGCTGGCTGCTCTTGCCGCCGGGGGCGGCGCACAGGTCCAGCACCCACATCCCGGGCCGGACGCCCAGCAGCGGCGCGGCGGACGAGGCCGACGGCTCCTGCGAGTAAAAGACGCCTGCGTGATGATAGGGGTGGCGTCCCGGCTTGAAGTCGGGACACTCCACCACGAACGCCGCTTTGCAGAAGGGCGAGGGCCGGAGCGGGAAGTCTGCCCGGGCCGCAAACTCCTCCGGGGTCGTGCGGAGTGCGGAGACGGTCACGCCCCGGGCCGCCGTCTCCTGCGGGGCGGCGTAGAGCAGCTCGTACCGTTCGCCCAGCAGGGCGCGCTCCCGGGCTTCAAAATATTCGGCAGGCATTTTTGCAAAACCTCCTTCGGGCTGCGGTGCATAAAGCCGCCGCAGCCGGTCAAACTATGGGCAGGGAGCGCAAAGCGCCTCCCGAAATCGAAAGGAGCGACGATACGATGGAAAATCGCAGCGAGAACCGCAGCACCAACTGCAAGAACCAGAACCGCACCACCAATCAGACGAACAGCCGCACCACCAGTTCCAGCCAGAACTCTGCCACCAACGAGCACAAGCACCCCAACCAGTACACCAAGGGTGCCGACGATGAGGGCGGCAAGAACTCGGCCCACAACTCCGCCCGCAACAGCCGATAAGGCGGAGTGACCCCAAAAAGCCCACTGCTCTCTTTGCACTGTTCCCCAGTGCAGAAAGCAGTGGGCTTTCGCGTTTTTTCTTACTTCTCGTTGGGGTCGAAGGACTGCCACAGCGTCTCGAACAGCTCCTGCACCCGGCTCAGCTGGCCGTTCAGATACAGCCAGCCCAGCAGGCACTCGAAGCCGGTAGAGGCACGATATTCCTCCGGGGAGGCGTGCTTGGCGACGCTGGCCTTGCTGGCGTTGCGGCCCCGCTTGAAGACGGCAAGCTCGTCCTCTGTGAAGAGCGGCTCCAACAGCTGCTCCTCCCGGAACTGCGCCCGGGCCGAAACGTACTTGACCTTTTCGGCGTTGAGCTTTCCCGCCGACAGCCGGTGGTGCTCCACCAGCCGCTGCCGCACCAGAAGCTCCAGCACACTGTCGCCCACAAAGGCCAGCGCCAGCGGACTCAGCTCCCGGGGGTCGATCTTTTCGGGTTCGTTCATAGAACGGTCTCTCCTTTCGTCAGCGTCCTTGCCCTCTCCGTCATTGCTTCGCAATGCCACCTCTCCCAAAGGGAGAGGCAAAAGCCTGACCGTCACGTTCTGGCTCTCCCTTTGGGAGAGCTGCCGAACTGCGTGAGGCTGAGAGGGCAAGCCCGTTGACCTCTTAGAAGATATAATCGAACTGATACTCGCCGATGAGGATGGTGTCATTCTCCTGCACGCCCTTCTGGACCAGAGCGTCCAGAATGCCGCTCTCGCCCAGCTGACGCTGGAAATACTGCAGGCTCTCGTAGTCGTCCACATTGCTGCCGGCAAGGATATACTCCAGCCACGGCGCATCCACGCTCCAGACATGAGCCTCCATCCGCTTGATGGTAAACTCGCGGCGGCCAGCCTTTGCCTCCGGCTTCTTGTACTCGGGGGTGAACACGGGGATGGCGGGGATGTCCTTCAGGCGGTTGTAGACCAGACCCGGAAGCTCCCTCACGCCCTGCATGGTGGCGGCGGAGATGGGCACGAAGGTCAGGCCCTTCTCCTCCACATACCTGCGGAAGGTGTCGATCTGCTCCTCGGTGGCGAGGTCACACTTGTTGCCCACCACGATCTGGGGACGCTCGGCCAGCGCAGGGCTGAACTTTGCCAGCTCCTCGTTGATCTTCTCGAAGTCCTCGATGGGGTCGCGGCACTCGCTGCCGGAGACATCCACGACGTGGAGCAGCAGGCGGCAGCGCTCCACATGGCGGAGGAAGTCATGGCCCAGACCGATGCCCTCGCTGGCACCCTCGATGAGGCCGGGGATGTCGGCGCAGACGAAGCTTGCGCCCTCGCCCACCGACACGACGCCCAGCGTGGGCACCAGCGTGGTGAAGTGGTAGTTGGCGATCTTCGGCTTGGCGGCGCTGATGGTGGAGATGAGGGTGGACTTGCCCACATTGGGGAAGCCGATGAGGCCCACATCTGCGATCAGCTTCAGCTCCAGCGTCACCTGAATGTCCTCGCCGGGCATACCGGGCTTTGCGAACTTGGGGATCTGGCGGGTGGGGGTGGCGAAATGGGCATTGCCATAGCCGCCCCGGCCTCCCTTGGCCACGGTCACGGGGGTGTGGTCGGACAGATCGGCGATGACAAGGCCGCTCTCGGCGTCCTTGATGACGGTGCCCAGCGGCACCTTGATGACAAGGTTCTCGGCGTTCTTGCCGTGGCAGAGGCTCGCGCCGCCCTTGCCGCCCTCGTCAGCGGTGTACTTGCGCTTGTAGCGGAAGTCCATCAGGGTGGTGAGGTGGTCGTCCACGACGAAGATGATGTCGCCGCCCCGTCCGCCGTCGCCGCCGTCCGGGCCGCCAGCGGCCACGAACTTTTCACGATGGAAACTCACAGCGCCGTCGCCGCCCTTGCCCGCATGGAGCCAGATGGTGGCGATGTCGATAAAATTGGTTTGTGCTGCCATACAGGCCCTCCTGTTCTCAGAAAAGATTCTTCTCAGCGCTTATTCTCTGCGCTTTTATCGGAAAATAACCTCTCAGTCCGCGCTTTGGCGCGGCCAGCTCCCCTGGCGAGGGGAGCCGGATCAAGGAAGAAGAAATTCATCAAAAAGAGCCGGGCCACGAGGGTCCGGCTCTCTGTGTTGCAGATTTTAGGAAGAAGTTACTGCTTGACGCTGCACTTCTTGCCGCTCTTGCCCACGCGCTCGAAACGAACGGTGCCATCGACCAGAGCAAACAGGGTATCATCGCTGCCCTTGCCGACATTCTCACCCGGCTGGATGTGAGTGCCGCGCTGGCGAACGAGGATGTTGCCGGCCAGAACGAACTGACCATCTGCACGCTTGGTGCCCAGACGCTGAGCCGCAGAATCACGGCCGTTCTTGGTGCTGCCTACGCCCTTTTTATGTGCCATTGTAATATACCTCCTACTTAGCCGTTGATCGCAGTGATCTCAACCTTGGTGAAGGGCTGACGATGGCCCATGCGGCGAGCACTGTGCTTCTTTGCGCGATAGGTGATGATGTTCAGCTTCTTGCCCTTGCCATTCTTGATGACCTTGGCAGAAACGGAAGCGCCCTCAACAACAGGAGCGCCAACCTTGACCGAACCCTCCTCGCCAACAGCGAGAACCTGATCAAACTTCACTTCGGAGTCGGCCTCAACGTCCAGCTTTTCGATGTAGACGATGTCGCCCTGCTCCACGCGGTACTGCTTACCGCCGGTAACAATGATTGCGTACATTTTGTTCATTCCTTTTCGTTGTACTCGCTGGTCGTAAAGGCAGGCCCTCACAGGGGCCATTTGAGGCGCCCACACCAAGCGGCTAGAATAGTATAGCAAAAAAGCGTGCGGATTTCAAGAGGAAAATCCCGCTTTTGCGGAAATATTTTCAGTTTTTCTCCGCCAGCTTCTCCTTCAGCATCTGCTTCACCCGCTCGTTATATGCGTTGGTGCGCTCGATGAAAAGCTTGCGGGGGCTGGACGCCACCAGCTCCTCCCGCTCAAGGACAAGCTCCGGCTGCGCTTTGTGCACCTTTGCCAGAAGGGTGCGGTTCTCCGCCGTCAGGGCCAGCGTCACCATGAGCGGCTTGCCTTTATACTTCCGGGTCAGGAAGATCTCCAGCGCCACACCGCCCACGACGGCCGCCGCCGCCACCAGCTGGGAGGCACGCAGGCCCAGCGACGGCACCAGCAGCAGGCTGTCGGTGCGGAGGCCCTCGATCCAGAAGCGGCCTGCGCCGTACCAGATGAGATAGCGCAGGGCGATGTCGCCGTTGAACTTCCGCTTCTTGATGTACGCCGTCAGCAGGGCCAGACCCACGAAGCACCAGATGCTCTCGTAGAGGAAGGTGGGGTGGACGGGCATCGTGGGGTCGATGGTGACGCCCTTGGGCACCGTGACGGTGCTGCCCATCAGGTATTCCTCCGTCGCCTCACTGAACATTCCCCACGGCAGGGTGGTGTTGCAGCCGAAGGCCTCCTGATTGAAGAAGTTGCCCCAGCGGCCGCAGCCCTGTCCGATGAGAAAGCCCATGCCGGCGAGGTCGAACATGGGCAGCACCGGCACGCCCCGCCACTTGCAGGCCAGACCACCGAACACGAAAGCACCGATGATGCCACCGTAGATGGCCAGACCGCCATCCCGGACAGCCAGCACATCCCAGATGGTATCATAATTATAAGGTGCCATCGCCACATAATACAGGCGGGCGCTGGCGATGCCCAGCACCACGCCGACGAGGATGACGTCCACCATCGCGTCGGCGTCGATGCCGAACTCGGTGCAGCGGCGGAACGCGAACACCAGCGCAAGGCAGAGGCCGAAGGCGATGCAGACGCCGTACCAATAAATATCGGCCCCGCCGATGCTGAAGGCCACACGATCCAGCTCAAAGCTGAGGCCAAGGCCCGGGAACTGTACCAGATTCGTCATTCTTCTGTCTCCTCTTCTTCCTCATCGCCGACCGTGCCGTCCGGCTCGATGCGCATCATGGCCATCCGCTCCGGGCGGAGGATGTGCTGCAGGGCCGCGTCGGCATCCTCTGCCGTCAGGCCCGCCAGCATGGTGATCTGCTGGGCCACAGTCTGGCCTGCCAGCGCGAAATCCGCCATCTGGCTGGCCGAATCCTCGACATTTTCCAGATTTTCGATGAGCTGGCCGTATTTTTCGTTCTTGCAGAGGGTGAAGATCTCCCGGTCAACCCCCTCGCGCCGCACCCGCTCGATCTCGTCCAGCAGAAGCTGGCGGACGGTGTCGGGGGCGTCGCTCTCGCCGGTGAAGAGGATGCAGCAGCACCCCTCCACCCGCAGCACCTCGCCGCCGAAGCCCGGGTTGGTCAGGCCCTCGTCGTAGAGGCGGCGGTAGAGCGGCGACATCCCGCCGCAGATGCAGCAGAGGATAAGCTCGTACAGCATCTCGCTGCGCAGGTCGCCGAAGGGCAGCGGCTCTTCCTTGAAGCCCAGACCGAAGCAGGGTTTGGCGATGGGCATGGCGATGGTCTTTTCCGCCGCCGCCAGCGTCATGGGTTCGGAGCGGAGCAGCCGCTCCACCTTTTCCGCCGGGCGCTCGTCCATCAGGCCGTGGCGGGCACAGGCCGCGAGGATCTGCTCCATGCTGGTGTTGCCCGCTGCGGCCAGCACCATATTGCCCGGGGCATAGAAAGCCCTGCAGCAGTCGTAGAGCATACCGGGGGTTATCTCGGCAATGCTCTCCACCGTGCCCGCAATGTCGCTGCGGATGGGGTGGCTGTGGTACAGGCACTCGCACAGGCCGGTGATGAGCCGCCAGTCAGGGCTGTCATCGTACATTTTGATCTCCTGCCCGATGATGCCCTGCTCCTTGGCGATGGTCTGCTCGGTAAAGTAGGGGCGTCCCACCATGCCCAGCAGCACGTCGAGGCTCTCGTCCAGCTGTTCTGTGGCCGTAAAGAGATAGCAGGTGCGGTCGAAGGCGGTGAAGGCATTGGCGTTGGCGCCGGTCTTGGCAAACTTTGCAAAGGCGTCGCCGTCCTCGTCCTCAAACATCTTGTGCTCGAGGAAATGGGCCACGCCGGCGGGCAGATGTACCTCCCGCTCCCCCAGCCGGAAGTCCCGGTCGATGGAGCCGAAGCGGGTTGCATAGATGACATGGGTGCCGGAGTAGCCCGGCATGGGGCGGACGAGGACGGTCAGCCCCGAGGGCAGGGTCTGCCACTGGTCTGCGGCGGTGCGTTCCAGCACGCTCTGGGTGTTCTCAGCCATTCTCGTCTCCCTCCTCTCTCGTCAGCAGGCAGCTCACCGACAGGGTGAACTGCCGGAGGATGTCCCGCACCTCTTCCTTGGTCACGGCCAGCAGGGCGCGGCGGGCGTCGTCCGGCGTCTGCACCGGGCCGCCCCGCAGCACCTCCATATAGTACCACGTCTCGATGCCGCCCAGCGTGTCCTCAAGGCCGTTCATCCCGGCCAGCAGGCCCCGGCGGCAGTCTTCCAGCTCCTCGTCGGTGATGGGGCCGTCGCAGAGGTCTTTCAGCTCTTTGAGCACGGCTGCCTCGGCCCGGGCCGCGTCCGCGTGCTCAACACCGCTGTTGACGGCCATACTGCCCGTAAAGCTCTGGAAGGAGGACGAGCAGTAATAGCACAGGTGATCCCGCTCCCGGACGTTCAGGAAGAGGCGGCTGGTGACGCTGCCGCCGTAGAGAGCCATCGCCAGCCGGACTGCGGCCAGCTGGCCGGGCTGCATGGGCTGGCCCAGCGTGAAGAGCATACAGAGCTTGGCCTGCGTGGTGTCGAAGTGCTCCACCCGGCGCACCGGCTCCCGCCGGGGCATGGCGATGTTCTCCGCCCGGGGCAGCGGGCCGCGGTCGAGGGCCGAAAGCTCGGCCAGCAGGGCGTCCTGCACAGCGGCGGTGCTGGCCTCGTCACAGCCCAGCACGATCAGCTCGATGTTCGCCGTCCGGAGCATCTCGTCATAAGCCTCGGTCAGCATCTCAGGCGTCAGGCCGTCCACTTCTTCCAGGTAGCCCTCCTGCCGGACACCGGCGGGGCTGTCGCCGAAAAATTCTCGGTTGGCCTGCCGCTGGCAGTAGAGCCGTTTGTCGTTCACTTCGTCTTCCAGCGCCTTTTTCAGCATCTGTTTCTCGATGCCCACGGCCTCGGGGTCGAAGGTTCCGCCCACGAAATAGGGGTGGAAGGCTGTGCCCAGCGCCAGTGCGGCGTACTCCTGCGTCAGCTTCTCCCCTTCCAGCGCGAACTGGTCCTTGATGCCGGTGATGCTGACGCATAGGTTGTGGCTGCATCCCATCGGGCGGGCGTCCACCGTCAGGTCGGCACCATAGAGGCGGGCCAGCTTCTTGGTCAGCTGGGTCATATCGGGGCAGTCGGCATAGCCCCGCTCCATCACCAGCGGCAGCAGTGCGTGGGCCGTGGCCGTTTCGCGGCGGGCCGGGAACGCAAAGTGGATGCTGATGCGGCAGCGGTTGAATTTCTGCGCGGCGTCATACGAGAGATGGACGCCGGGCGCGATCTGGGTTCGTTTCAATGTTCTATCGTCCTTTTGTGTTATTTCGTTTGTTCCAGCGCCAGATACTCTTCCAGCGAGAGGCCCGAGGCACGGATGGCGAGGGCGTTGTCCCTGCCCACATACCGCCAGTGCCACGGCTCGAACACCATGCCGGTGGCGGCCTGACGCTCCTGCGGCCAGCGCAGGATGAAGCCGTACTCGGCCGCATAGGCCTCCAGCCACTCGTAGGCGCGGGTGTCGGCGAAGCCGGTGTTCTCCTCAAGGCTGTCCGCTGCGAGGATGTCGGCGGCGTAGCCGGTGGCGTACTCGCTGGCCTCCGGCGCAGGCTGGACGGTGGCGGCCTTGGCGGCAGCGGCCTCTTCCTTGCTTCCGGCCTCCCGGTAGCTCTGGACTGCGGCCTCATAGGCGCTCTGGCGGGCGGCGGCGTCCTGATGACCCGCCGTCAGCACCAGCTCGATCTCATCCTGCCGCGCAGCCTCCGCCATCTGGCGGTAAGCTGCGGCGGCCTCGGCCTCCAGCGAAACGCCGGTGGCCTCGTCGGCCACGGCAAGCTCCGGCGTCGGCTCTTCCGTCAGGGGCAGGTTCCCATTCACCAGCACAAGACGGGCGTCGGAGAGGTCCGTCTCTGCGCCGCCGGTATACTCCCGGGCCTCGAAAGCCGTCGGCGGCGCGATGAGGGCGTAGGCCTTCGGCAGCAGCCAGAGGATGCCGCCGGTCATCACGGCCATCATCGCGCCGCAGCTGAGCAGAAAGACCGTCCAGTTGCGCACGAGGCGGATGCGGTGTCTCCGGCGGCGCTGGGCCGGCGGCAGCGTGCGGCGGGGTTCGGGTCGATTTTGCTCCATGATGCAGCTTCCTTCCTCTTGTTCGGCGTTCGCCCGGGGTGCAGGCAGATAATTACATTATACACCCCTTTTCTCCGGGTGTAAACGGCAGGCCCTGTAAAAAAATTGTGTACGCAAAAAAGCCGCCGCACCGGCGCAGAGCGCACGGCACGGCGGCTTCTATAGCCTTTTTTACTCGAACAGCATATCGTGGATGGCGCTGACTGCCTTATCGGCGTCCTCGCGGTCGATGATGCAGGAGATCTTGATCTCGCTGGTGGAGATCATCTTGATGTTGATGTTGTTGTTGGACATGGCCTCGAACATCTTGGAGGCCACGCCGCTGTGGCTCTGCATACCGGCACCCACGATGGACACCTTGGCGCAGGTCTCGTCGCAGGTGATCTGATCGAAGTGTGCGCCCTCGCGCAGGACGCGCATCGCAGTCTCCGCCTCGCTCTCAGCACAGGTGAAGCTGATGTCCTTCTTGCCATCGCGGCCGGTGGACTGCAGGATGATGTCCACATTGATGTTCTTCTGGGCCAGCAGACCGAAGATCTTGAAGCTGGTGCCCGGCTCATCGGGAACATTCAGGATAGTGATAACAGCAACGTCGGTGTCCTTTGCGACACCCTTGATCAGCATACCTTCCACGTCTTTTACAACCTCCTTGACGACCGTGCCGGGCACGGGGTTCAGGCTGGAGAGGACCTCCAGCTCCACATTATACTTCTTGGCCAGCTCCACGCTGCGGTTGTTGAGCACCTGTGCGCCGAGGGAGGCCAGCTCCAGCATCTCGTCGAAGGTGATCTCGTCCAGCTTGCGGGTGTTGCGCACCTTGCGGGGGTCGGCCGTGTAAACGCCCTCCACATCCGTGAAGATCTGGCAGCGGTCGGCGTGCAGGGCTGCCGCGATGGCGACGGCGCTGGTGTCCGAGCCGCCACGGCCCAGCGTGGTGATGTCGTCCAGCTTGTTCAGTCCCTGGAAGCCTGCCACGACGACGACGCGGTTGCGCTCCAGCTCCGAAGAGATGCGCTCGGTCTCCAGCTTGGTGATGCGGGCCTTGGTGTAGGCACGGTCGGTGCGGAAACCCGCCTGCCAGCCGGTCAGGCTGGTAGCGTGGCAGCCCAGCTCGTTCAGGGCCATGGCCAGCAGGGAGATGCTGATCTCTTCGCCTGCGGCCAGCAGCATATCCATCTCACGGGCAGAAGGGTTGTGGGTGATCTCTGCTGCCTTTGCGATAAGGTCATCGGTGGTGTCGCCCTGTGCGGACACCACCACGACCACGTCATTTCCCGCGTTGTGGGTGTTGGCCACGATGCGGGCCACGTTGAAGATACGGTCCCGGTCCTTCACCGAAGAACCGCCGAACTTCTGTACGATCAACGCCATATCTTGTCACTCTCCTCTTTTTGCTCCCTCAGTGTCTGAGGGGTACACCGGGCGGAAGCGGTCTTGCACTTCCTCTCCCTGTCTATCATTCCACTGTCGCACCGGTGTTGTCGGCATCCAGCCGCAGCAGTGTAAATGCTTCACATCCGTCCAAGCCCTCCAGCAGCTCGAGGCCTTTTTCCAGCTTGGAGTAGAATTTTTCGGCGCTGGCCTTCTCTGCCACCGCCATCACGGTGCTGCCCGCGCCCGAGACGTATACCGCCTTTGCGCCGCAGAGCCGCGCCATGTCGAAGACTTCCTTCGAGCCGGGCATCAGGGGCATCCGGTAGGGCTGGTGGAGCTTATCTTCGGTGGCGATGGCCAGCAGGTCGTGGCGTCCCTCACAGAACGCCGCCGGAATGAGGGCTGCACGGGACAGGTTATACACCGCATCCTTGTGAGTGACCTCTTTCGGCAGGGCCGCACGGGCGGCCTCGGTCAGCAGCTTGTAGTCGGGCACGATGGCCGCGAAGCAGAGGCTCTCGTCCACGTCCCGCTTGACGGAGTAGACCACGCCGTCCTCGAAGACGCTGCTGGTCAGGCCGCCCAGAAGGGCCGGTGCCACGTTATCGGGGTGGCCCTCGATGGAGGTGGCCAGCGTCAGCAGCTCCTGCGTGTTGAGCACATCGCCCAGCATCCGGTTCGCGCCCAGCAGGCCCGCGATGATGCAGGCCGAGGACGAGCCGAGGCCCCGGGCCATGGGGATGGCGTTGGTCTGGACGAGCTTGAGGGGCGGCATGGTCTTGCCCACCTTGTCGAACAGGCCCTTGGCCGAGCGATAGACCAGATTGCTCTCGCCCCGGGGGATACGGGTGCCGTCCGCCGCCGAGATGTCCAGATGGTCGCTCTCTTCAAATGTCACCGTGTTGTACAGCGTCACCGCGAGGCCCAGTGCATCGAAGCCGGAGCCGATGTTGGCGCTGGTCGCCGGGACGGAAACTTTGATCTTCATAGCAGTTCCCTCTCCTCTTCCGCTCAGACTTCCTCGGGCAGACGGCGGAGCACCAGCTTCACGCTGCCGCCCACGGCCTCCACCTTCCGGGCCGCTTCGGCCAGAGCCTTGCCGTCGGCGCTGTCCACGAAGTAGGCACAGCCGTCGAAGTGCTCATCCACCACATGGCCCTTGCCATAGATGGCCTCGGCCACGGCCGGGGCGATGCCCTCCACACGCACATAGTATGCGGCGGGCGCGGGGTCGGTGAGCATCCCTTCCACCGGCTCGGCGGGCTGCCAGAACAGGCTGTCGTGGACCTTGGAGCCGTTCTTGAGGGCGTTCACCACGTCGGCCACCACGGCGCTGGCGGTGGGCAGCTTGCCTGCGCCCTTGCCGTAAAAGACCACATCGCCCAGCATATCGCCCTTCACGAGGACGGCGTTGAAGACGTCGTCCACGCCGGCCAGCTGGTTCACCTTCGGCACGAGGCAGGGCTCGACGCCCGCAGCCACGCTGCCGTCCTCGCCCCGCTTCATCCATGCGATGAGCTTGATGACGCAGCCCAGCTTTTCCGCTGCCGCCACATCGCCCGCCGTGATGTCCCGGATGCCGCGGGTGGGGATGTTCTGGGGATAGATCTGATGGCCGCAGACCAGCGAGGACAGGATGGCGATCTTGCGGCAGGCGTCGCGGCCATCCACATCATCGCCGGGGTCCTTCGTCTCGGCGTAACCCAGCTCCTGCGCGATCTTCAGTGCCTCGTCGAAGCCCAGATTCTCCCGCACCATCTTGGTGAGCATGAAATTGGTGGTGCCGTTGACGATGCCCTCCACCTCAGTGATGACATTGGCCGCGAGGCACTGATGCATCGGGGTGATGATGGGGGTGCCGCCGCCCACAGAGGCCTCGAAGAGGAAGGCGCAGCCGTGGGCCTTGGCCAGAGCCAGCAGCTCTGCGCCGTAGGTGGCCACCATCTCCTTGTTGGAGGTGCAGACGCTCCGGCCGCTCTCGAGGCAGGCCTTGACGTAGGGGTAGGCGAAGCGGGTGCCGCCGATGGTCTCGACGACGACCTTCACCTCCGGGTCTTCCAGAATGGTATCGAAGTTCTTAATAAACAGCTGTGCAGCCGGATGAGCCGAGAAATCCTTGGGGTCAAGGATGTACTTGACCTCCACCGGCTCGCCTGCGCGGCGGGAGACGCCTGCGGCGTTGCGGCAGAGCACCTCGTACACGCCACTGCCCACCGTGCCAAAGCCCAAGATCGCGATTTTTGCCATGATACAGCCCTCGTTCCTGTTTTCTATCAATATGCTCTCACAGATTGTATCCGCAGTGTACGCCCACGACCATCCGCTGACGCGAAAGCTTTTCGGTCAGCTCCTCGGGGGTCATCTGCATGGTGTCGGTGCGGATGGTGACAGCCACCAGCGCCGCACCGTTCTCCGGGGTAGACTGGTTGATGGTCACGATGCTGGCACCGGCGGCGCTGATGCCGGCCAGAAGGCTCTGCAGCGCGCCCGTCTCGTCCCGCAGGGTCGCCATGACGGTGATGACCTCGCGGCCATTCTCCGAGTCGAAGATGCAGTCCTTATATTTATAAAATGCGCTGCGCGACAGGTCCACGCTGCGGGTCGCAGCCGAGATGCTGCGCGCCTCCCCGCTGGCCAGAAGCTCCTTGGCGCGGACGACTTTGAGAAAGACTTCCGGCAGCACCTGCGCGTCCACCAGATAAAAACGGCGTTCCAACTTGTTCACCTCACAAACACAAGTGTTCTTGCAGAAAATATAATAGCATCCGACTCCCCGCATTGCAAGGGGTCGGATGCTATTTTGTCAGATTATCCAGTTTTGTGCCGTGAAGTGCCCTCTCAGCGCACCGGAATTGCTATCCGATGCCGCAAAAGTATGAGTTTTTTCGCTCAGTCGGTGTCGAGGCTGGTGGTATCCGGCTCCGACGTGAGGGGGGCGCTGGACACAGCGGCCTGACCGTGGGAGTAGTTGCAGACATCGGGCAGGTCGTCGGCGCGGTAGTAGCCCACTGCGGTGCTGGGGCAGGAGCCGCTGGCCAGCAGTCCGCTCTGGGTGCAGTAGCTGCGCTCCACGACGCCGTCTGCCGTCGGGAATGCCTTATAGGGCAGGTCTGCCTGCACCTGCTCCATCAGGGCCTTCCATGCCATGACGCAGGTGCGGGTCTTAGCCTGCTGCTTGCCGAGGGTCTTGGTCATGTCGTAGGGCGCGTCATAGCCCCACCACACGGCGGTGACGTAGTAGGGCGTGCCGCCCACGAACCACAGGTCCTTCTCGTCGCTGGCCGTACCGGTCTTGCCGAAGGCCTCCATACCGTTGGAGTTGGGGTAGCGGCCGCTGGCCGTGCCAACGCTGGAGAACAGGACGTTCTTGAGCAGGCGGTTCATGACATAAGCCGTCTGGGGGGTCAGGGCCTGATAGCTGGTGTCGTTGCTCTCCATATAGATGTTGCCGTCGCGGTCGAGGACGCGGGTGTAGAGATGGGGCGTGGTGTACTCGCCGTCATAGAAGATCTGGAACGCCGCCGCCAACGCCATCGGGGTGACGCCGTGGGTCTGGCTGCCCATGACCATCTGCGCAAGGCCCACGTCGTTGACCGGGTCCAGCGTATTGAGCTGCAAGGTATTGTAGACGAAGTTGAAGATGTTGCTTGCACCCACGAGGTCGCCCACCCGGATGGCGATGGTGTTCAGCGAGCGGGCAAGGCCGTTCCAGAGCGGCAGGTCGGAGTTGTCACCGTAGTTGCCGCCGTAGTTGCGGGGCCAGCTGCGCCATGCGTTGGGATAGGCTTTCAGCTGCTTGTCGGTCAGGCCCATCAGGCCGTTCTTCCGGCAGTAGTCCTCGTCGCGGATGACCATATCCTGTTTGAGGTAGAGGGGCGAGTTGTTGAGCATGGTGGACCAGTTGACCAGACCATACTCGATGCCCAGCGCATACGCACCGATGGGCTTGATGGTGGAGCCGGTCTGCCGGGTGACGCCGTAAGCGCGGTTCAGAGAGAGGCTCTTGGTCTTTTCGCCCAGACCGCCCACCATGGCCAGCACATTGCCGTCGTAGTCCAGCGTGACCATCGCAGCCTGTGTGCGGACATTGCGGTAGTAGTAGACCGTGCCGTCCTCGCCGGTGCGGGTCTTAGGGGTGCCGTCCTCGTTGTACACCTGCACATCGTCGTCCGAGATGCTGGTCACTTCTTCCTCATGCCAGCCGGCCGGGAAGTAGGCATCGTCGGCGTTGAGCATCAGATTCTCCATCGCGGTCTGGAGCTTGGGGTTCACGGTGGCCTCGATGGTGTAGCCGCCGGTGTAGAGCATACTCTGGGCGGTGGATTCGTCCACGCCCTCCTTGGCCATGATGTCCTTCACCACCTCGTTGAAGAGGGCGTCGGTGAAGTAGGAGGTGGTGGAGCTGCTCTTCTTGCTGCCATCCTCCTCCGCCAGCACCAGCGGCTGCGCCGCTGCGTTGCGGTAATCATCCTCCGAGATGACGCCCTGCTGCCACATATTGTAGAGCAGGAAGTTGCGGCGGTGGATGAGGTTTTCGGGGTTGGTGTAGGGGTTGTAGTTGGTCGGATTCTTGGTGATGGAAGCGATGGACGCGCACTCCCAGAGGGTCAGCTGGCTGACATCCTTGTTGAAGTACTCGTTGGCCGCCGTCTGGACGCCCTGAATGGTGCCCGTGAAGCTGATGGTGTTGAGATACGCTTCCAGAATGGTCTCCTTGGAATAGCTGCGGCTCAGGATGAGGGCGCGGTAGATCTCACGCAGCTTACGCAGTGCGCCCTCGATGCCGCTGGCGCTCTTGTCGCTGGTCAGGTTCTTGATGAGCTGCTGCTCCAGCGTGGAGGCACCCTGCTTGGAGCTGTAGATGGGCAGCAGGTACTCGTTGATCATCGCGCCGATGGTGCGCTTGAAGTTGACGCCCGGCTCGGTGTAGAAGTCCTTATCCTCGGTGCAGATGAATGCATACTGTAGGTTGGTCGGGATCTGCTCGAGGTCGGCCCAGACGCGGTGGCTGTTAGAGGAGCGCAGGGTGGCGTACTCCACCTGTGCACCGGTGTCCGGGTCGGTGGCCACCACAAGGCTCGACTGGCTCAGCTCGATGTTGTCGAGGTCCAGCAGGTCGCCGTCGTTGGCCGTGACCTGCACCACATAGTAGACTGCGCCCACCGCCGCCAGACTGCCTGCCATGATGCCCAGACAGACGAGGGTGACGAGGGTGCGGCCCAGAAACCGCAGGACGGGGTGGCCGCTCTTTTCCTCCGGCTCCCGCGGCGCACGGCTGCGGCGGGGCGTCTCCTCGGCGGGGCGTCTCTCCCGGAGAGCACCGTTGCTGCGGATCTTTCGTCTTTCGTTGTTTGAGATAAGGATCCCCTCCTATCGCAATTTTCGCATCAAAGCACCGCCGAAGGGTGCTGTTCGCTGTTCATCCTGCTGCGGACGAGTCCGCCCGCAGCCATAATAATACATTATAGTCCTCGCCATCCTCTTCTGCAAGGGGCAAATCGACCGGATACGATATTAGTATAGCACATCTGCCCCGCCAAAGTACAGCACCCGGGTGTGAAAATTCTGCGCTTCTGTCTGAGGCTGTTGTTTTTTGCACATACTACCGTCTGAAACATCATTCTGCCCCGAAAGGAGTCCACTGCCATGCGCAAGGTCTGGCTCTGCGTTTTTTATGCCGTCTGCATCTTCACCATCGTGTTCAGCCTGTTCTGGATGGCCCTGCCCAAGCTCCCCTTCCCTGCCGACTCAGGCACAGAAACGCCTGCCTCCGAGCCGGGGCTGGCTGCACAGGGCCGCGCCGGGCAGGGCAGCACGGATTTTTACCTCTGCGACGAGGGCGGACGGGTGGTGGTCTACACCTGCACGGAGAACGGCCTGCCCGACAAGCGCCTCCTGCGCACCGGCATCTACGTCAACCTTCTGCCCGAGGCCGACGCCGTCCGGCTCAAGCAGGGCTTCTACGTCTCCGGGGAGACCGCCCTGCGGGCGCAGCTGGAGGACCTCGGCGGATAAGCAAAAAGCCTGACCGCTTGCGGACGGTCAGGCTTTTTGCGTCTTTCATCAGGCTTCGAGCTGTTCCAGCGGAAGGAGATAATCCTTGCGGCACTGCTCGTAGTTGAGCATATATTCCTTGGTGGGGTTGTGGTGCATCATATTCTTGAGGGTGTGGGAGTCGTAGTCCTCGCCTGCCTCCATGCCCACCAGACGGGCGGCAATGTTGGAGCAGTGGTCGGAGATGCGCTCGGCGTTGTTCAGCACATCGAGGAAGACGACACCGGTATCGATGGAGCAGATGCCGTCTTTCAGGCGCTTGATGTGCTGGGCGCGGAGCTTCTCCACAAGGATGTCGATGACCTGCTCCAGCGGCTCCACCTGACTGGCCATCCGGCCGTCGTCCGCCTCGAATGCATCCGCCGTAAGGGTCAGGATCTTTTCCAGCGCCTTGTCCAGAAGCTTCAGCTCCTGCTGGGCCATCTCGCTGAAGGCAACTTCCTTATCGGCCAGTTCCTGTGCCTTTTCCTTGATGTTCACGGCGTAGTCGCCGATGCGCTCACACTCGGTGACGAAGTTGAGCAGCTCTGTCACCTCGTGGCTCTCCGCGTCGCCCAGCTCCTGATCGGCCAGCTTGATGAGGTAGTTGGAGATCTCGACCTCCATCCGGTCGATGAGGTTCTCGCGGACATCAATGGCGCTCACCACGTCCTCGTCCATCTTGAGCAGCAGCGGGGTGGAAAGACCGACGTTGCGGGCCGCACGGCGGGACATCTTGACGACGGCATTCTTGGCCTGCTGCAAAGCCACGGCCGGGCTCTTGAACAGACGCTCATCCAGCACAGGCATACTCATCTCCTGCGCCTCCTCGGCGCTGCTGGGCACGGTCATCATGGCCAGCTTGGACAGCACACCGCTGCAGGGCAGGAAGAACAGCATCGCAATGACGCTGGTCATGGTGTGGATGTTTGCGATGCTGCTCTTGTTCATTACATCGCCCCACATGGGGATGCCGATGGTGAACTGGAGCGCATAGACCAGCGCCAGCAGGATGACGCTGCCGATGATGTTGAAGTACAGGTGGATGAGGGCGGCGCGCTTGCCGTCCTTGGAGGAGCCGCCGATGGTCAACAGCGGGGTGAACGCAGTGCCGATGTGGGCACCCAGCACGATGGGGATGGCCGAACTGAAGGTGACGAGGCCGGTGCTGGACAGAGCCTGCAGGATACCCACCGACGCCGAGGACGACTGGATGATGACCGTGACCACCACACCCACGAGAACGCCGAGGATGGGGTTGGTCATGGTGACGAACAGCTCCTGAAACATGGCGCTCTCCCGCAGAGGGGACACGCCGGTGTCCATCAGGCTCATGCCGGTGAACAGGATGCCGAAGCCCAGCATGATCTGGCCGATGTTCTTCTTTTTCGCACTGCGGATGAAGACATAAAAAATGCAGCCGATAAACGCCACCACCGGCGCAAACGTCTTGGGCTGGATGAGGGTCAGGATGAGGCTGTCGCCCGAAATATCCGCCATGCGGATGAGCTGGCCCGTGACCGTCGTACCAATGTTTGCACCCATGATAACGCCTACCGACTGCGTAAGGGTCATGATGCCGGAGTTGACAAGGCCGACACAGATGACGACCGTACCGGCGGACGACTGGATCACGCCGGTGATGAGCGTACCGAAAATAACGCCCTTGATGGTGGAGGAGGTCAGCTTCTGTAATACGCCCTGCATCTTGCCGCCGGCCAGCTTCTCAAGGCCGGCGCCCATGATCGACATACCATACAGGAACAGCGCAATACCGCCCAGCAGAGAGGTGATGTGTGTAATGTCCATAAAACAATGCTCCTAAAATCTTCCTATTGCTCCATTGCACAAGACGGCTTCGCCCAGCTCTCCGTATGCAAAACGCCGTCCTTTTTATTATATCATCGAACCCCCCGGCTCAACAAGCATTATTTTACAGGAAAATCACCTTTTTGACTGGAATTTTAAAATTCCCGCCCTCTTTTGCACTGTTCTTTTCTTTGATTTTACTTCGATTTTACGTTAGTGTTTTCTAACCCCGCCGCCCGGTATTCCCGGGAATGCGTCAGGCGGCGTCCAGCTCTTCCATCGCCTCCCGCAGGGTGTCCGCCGAGAACAGGAACGCCCCCGCCTCCGTGTACACCTCCACATGACCGCCCACATATCGCAGCTCTACGTCTTTCATTCCTCTTCCCTCCTGTGTCTTTTTGTTCTGACAGGAGTATAGCAGAATAAAAGTCCAATAAAATGTATTTTTAGTCGGTTTTTTGAGCAAAAAGGCGCAGAAAAGCTCTTTGTCGGCGTCCTTGCCCTCTCAGTCACCTTCGGTGCCAGCTCCCCCAAAGGGGGAGCCTCTGGCGTGCCGGTCAGGCCCACGCGGGACGAGCAAAGTCTGATTTTTTCGGAAACAGTAGTGCCCTGCTACAGAGGGCAGCAGCTTCGGGACAAGAGCACTTTGTCAAGCTGTTGTGAATCTCTGTAGCAGGGCACTATATTTTATGCCATATTGAGCTTCCAGCGGTCAGCGCAGAGTTGCCCGACATGCCAATGGCTCTCCCTATGGGAGAGCTGGCGAGCGGAGCGAGACTGAGAGGGCAAGCCCGTCTCCCGAGAGCCGCCGCACAGCGATAAACAGGTTCTTTGGGAGAGCCAAAATCTGTCCGAACTCCTTCGTTCACGCAGGAAACAGGGCGATTCGCGCAGGTTTTCTTGATTTTTTCCCCCAGATGTGGTACATTCAGGTCAGTCAGACGCTCTCTGTTTTCACCATTTATTTTCACCATTCAAAGGAGGTTTTTGTATGCTGTCTTATCGTAAGCTTGCGATGCGTGTTCTGGGCCGGCCTCTCCATACGGGGGGCAGCGATTCGCCCCGTCCGGCCTCTCAGCGGGCAGCGGCGCTTATCCTGACTGCCGCAATGCTCACCACCCTTACCGCCCCGGCCTTTGCAAAGGAATGGTACATTGAAGAAGGTGACATCACCGTGAGAGCAGGTGAGACCGAAGGGACGAACAAGGTCTCACAAGGGGAGAATCCGGAGGTGGAAGACACCAACACCGTTATCACAAATAGTGACAAGGACAAAGCTTCTTCCAACACCGTGACCATCGAGGCCAAAGATAAGGACGATAAGGTAGAGGTCACACTCAAGGATGTGAACATCGACACCAGCAGCCGGAGCGAAGCCGCCGTGAGCGTGACTGGCGAGGGCAATACCAATATCGAGCTGGATGGCGACAACGCGCTGAAGAGCGACATCTACAGCAGCGGCATCTCCAGCAGCGGCAGCCTCACCATCTCCGGCGGCGAAAATGACAGCCTGACGGCCCAAGGCGGCAGCGGCGCAGACGGCATCTATAGCAGCGGCAGCCTCACCATCTCCGGCGGTACGGTCACTGCCAACGGCGGCAGCGGCGGCGGCGGCGACGGCGGCGACGGCATCTGGAGCAGCGGCGGCGTCACCATCTCCGGCGGTAGTACGGTCACTGCCAACGGCGGCGACGGCAAAGACGACTACGGCGGCGACGGCATCCGCAGCGACAGCGGCGACGTCACCATTTCCGGCGGTAGTACGGTCACTGCCAACGGCGGCAACGGCGGCAATGTGAGCGGCGACGGCATCCGCAGCGACAGCGGCGACGTCACCATTTCCGGCGGTACGGTCAAAGCCGCTGGCGGCGACAGCAAAGACGGCTACGGCGGCGACGGCATCCGCAGCGGCGGCGTCACCATCTCCGGCGGTACGGTCAACGCCGCTGGCGGCAACGGCGGCAAAGTCGGCGGCTACGGCATCTACAGCAACGACATCGATCTGTCGGGCAGCCTCGAGCTGACCGCCAAGGCCGGTAGGCCCAACGGCAAGGCCATCTCGTGGGCCGGCCATGAGCTTGACCTCGACACCATCAAGGACAAGCTGGGCCCGGGCGCAAAAGTCACCGCCACCGACGCTAATGGCGAAACCAAGCAGGTCTCTAGCCCCATCCCCCGTCCTGTGGAGCCGGAAGAGCCTGAGCCTGTTATCCCCGAGGAGTCTTCTTCCTCTTCTGACGGCGGCTCTGCCACCCCGTCCGCACCCGCCTCTCCCCTCCCCGGCCTGACTGTCACCGACAAGGACGGCCAGCGCATCTCCTACACCAGCACCCAGAGCGGCAATACCCTCACCGTCTGCGTCGGACGGCTCACAGCCTCCTTCCGCATCTCGCTGGCCGCGCTGCGTCAGCTGCGGGCTGAGGGCATCGACACCATCACCTTCCAGACCATCCTCTGCTCCACCACCCTCTCGGTGGACGAGCTGCTGGCCATGGGCGGCGAGGACGC
>NZ_JAJEQL010000015.1:0-52259 GCF_020687345.1 Faecalibacterium butyricigenerans | reverse complement strand
GGGGGCCGCGGCCCGCCTCGTCCACGCCTGCAAAGCAGCCGTACTGCGCCCGGATGTCGGCATCATAGGCGTAGAGCGGCGCAGAGATCTCCTCGTCTGTCCGGCGCTTCATTCCTCGTCCTCCTCGGCAAAGTCCGCCATATCGTCCCGCTGGGGCGGGCGCTCGAGGGAGATGCGGCCCCACTTGCAGGCGCGGAACTCGTCCACCAGCATGATCGCACAGCGCTCGGTGTCCACCTCGCCGCCCCGCACCAGCAGGCCGCGCTTGCGGCCGATGGCCTCCATCAGCTCGTAGGGCGGCAGAGCCAGCGTCTCGGCGTCCAGCTTGTACCGTTGGGCCACGAGGTCGGGATAGTTGCGGCGCACCTCATCCAGAAGGTTCATAGCCAGCTCTTCGACGTCAAGGATGTCGTCCTTGATGGAGCCGATGAAGGCCAGATTCGAGGCGATGGTCTTGGAATCGAATTTCTTCCAGAGCACGCCGGGCATATCCAGCAGGTCGAATTTCTCGGTGCTGACCCACTGCTTGCCCTTGGTCACGCCGGGGCGGTCGGCCGCCTTGGCACGGGCCGAGCCTGCGAAGGTGTTGATGAAGGTGGATTTGCCCACATTCGGGATGCCGCAGAGCATCACCTGCGTCTTTGCGCCGCCCATGCCGCGGTTCTGGCGGCGGGCCAGCAGGCCGGACAGCTCCTTCTCGATAGCGGCCTTGACGGCGTTCGCGCCGCCCTTCTGCTTGGCGCTGATGGCCACACAGCCTGCGTCGGCCTCGTGGAAGTAGCGGATCCACTCCTCCGTCACGGCGGGGTCGGCGAGGTCGGCCTTGTTCAGCGCATAGAGCTTGGGCTTGCGGGCCGTGATGCGCTCGATCTCCGGGTTGAGGCTGGACAGCGGGATGCGGGCGTCCAGCAGCACAAGGCTGGCGTCAACGTGCAGGATCTCCTGCTCCATCATCCGCAGCGTCTTGGTCATATGGCCCGGAAACCATTGGATGGTATATTGGTTTGCAAACCGGGTGTCCTGATTGTTCATTTTACTACTCCAAAATCCGAAAAGGGCAAAAAGCAGAGCAGCACTTTGCCCAGTATATCCTGTTCGTCGATGCAGCCGACATAGCTCGAGCGGCTGTCCAGCGAGGCGTTGCGGTTGTCTCCCATAACGAAGACCGTCCCCTCCGGCACAGTGTAGGGAAACTCCACGTCATAGCCCAGATAGGTCGGCTCTGCAATGTAATCCTCTTCCAGCACCTTGCCGTTCACCTTCACGGTGCCGGTGGCATAGTCGATGGAGATGGTGTCGCCGCCCTTGGCGATGACCCGCTTGACCAGCGGCCGGCCATAGCTGGTGTAGCTGTCCACGATGACCACATCGCCCCGCTGCGGCTCGTATCCTGCGCCCCAGACGATGAGCTTGTCTCCGTTTTCCAGCGTAGGCACCATCGACTCGCCATCCACCTGAATGATGCGGAAAAAGAAGGAGAACACCAGCACCAACACCAGCGCCGCCGAAATGAGCGCTTCGTACCATTCCAGCAGGCTCTGCCCACGGGCAGCGGGCTGTGACTGTTCCATATCCGATGCACCTCTTTGTCCGGGCCTGCGCCCGTTTTTATTTTCTCTGTCCCTGCGCCAAAAGCGCCGTATAACAGAAAAAAGGGGACAAACAAGTTGCCCCCTTTTCTCCCGCTTTGAAACGGGGAATCATCAAATATCGCTCTTGACCTTGGCAGCCTTGCCGGTGCGGCCACGCAGGTAGAACAGCTTTGCGCGGCGGACCTTGCCCTTACGGACAACAGTGACCTTCTCGACGAAGGGGCTGTTGATGGGGAAGACACGCTCGATGCCGACGCCGTAGGAAACGCGGCGAACGGTAAAGGTCTCTGCGACGCCGCCGTGCTTCTTTGCAATGACGGTGCCCTCGAAGGCCTGAATACGCTCACGCTCGCCTTCCTTGATACGAACATCAACGCGGACGGTATCGCCGACGTTGAACTGAGGCTTCTCAGCCTTGATGCTGCCTTCAGAAATGATCTTCAGTGCGTCCATTTTAATTCCTCCATTTGTTTTTAGACGTTCATGCACGGCGAACTGCCGTCAGAGGACCGCCCGTTTAATGATATGTGTCATTAACCCCGCTGTGGTCTCAGCGGACACTAACGCCTTAATAGGATAGCACAAACCGCCCGCAAAAGCAAGGGTTTTGTGCAAATTTATGCGGGAAATTTTCATTCCGGCCCCGCCGGGCCGTTCTTACTGAAACTTCTGCTTGTCCGCCGTCAGGAATTCGGTGCGCAGGATGGAGGCGCTCGCCGCAGACAGGCCGAATCTTGCTTCCAGCGCCGCCGTCAGCAGCGAGGGGTTCAGGTTCAGCTCCTGTGCAGCGGGCAGACAGACGGCAAAGCTCACGCTCTCCCCTTCCGGCTCAAGCGTGAGCGCGGGGACGTAGTCCTTCATCTCGACCATCCGGACGCCGCGCTTGCTCTTCTTCTCCACCGGCACGCTGTCGAGGGTGTTGTACTGCTCAAGCAGCGGCGCAGCAGAGGCCGGGTAGCGGATGCGGTAGCAGGCGTAGGCGATGGCGTCGGCCTTCATCTTTACCGGCTCCACCCGGTAGACCTCGATGCCAGTGGGCATGATGGCGTTCAGCGCCGTCTGCCACTGGGCAAAGTCGGGGGCTTCGGCCTCGGTCTTTACGTCCACGCATTCACACTCGCTCTCCTGCCCCAGCGAGAGCGGACAGGCAAAGGTCATATAGATATGGGGGTTGAAGCCCAGCGTGTGCCACACCGGCAGTCCGCTGCGCTTGAGCACCCGCTGCATCACCCGCTGCAGATCCAGCAGGGAGATGTAGGAGGCTTCGTCCCTCTTCTTAAACGAGATCCTGACTGTAATCAAAGCACGGCCCTCCTAACAGATGATTGGCACCGCAGCCGTGGCAGGCACGGTTGCAGGGCTGGGTGGTCTGGGCTGCGAGGGCCTTGTTGTACTCCCGCACCAGATATTCGTGGGTGACGCCATAGTCCATATGGCTCCACGGCGTCACCTCGTCCAGACCGATGGGGCGCTGGCAGTAGAACTTCGGGTCGATGCCCATGTCCTCGAAGACCTTCAGCCATGTGTCGTACTGGAAGCACTCCTCCCAGCCGTCGAAGTAGCAGCCCCGCTTGTAGGCCTCGAGGATGACCGGGGCCAAGCGGCGGTCGCCCTTGGCGAAGACGCCCTCGAGGAAGCTGGTGGTGCTGTCGTGGTAGTTGACCTTGATCTTCCGGCTGTGGACGCTCTCCAGCAGATGCTTCTGCTTGGCCTTGAGCATTTCCTCGGTGTCCATGGGGACGAACTGGAAGGGAGTGTGGGGCTTGGGCACGAAGCAGGCGCAGCTGATGGTCACCTGCACGCCGCGGCCCTTGGCGTGCTTGGGGTTGGAATAATAGAGGTCCACCACCTTCTGAGCCGTCTCGGCGATGCCCTCGATGTCCTCCATCGTTTCGGTGGGCAGGCCCATCATGAAGTAGAGCTTGACGGAGGTGTAGCCGTTGGCGAAGGCCAGCGAGCAGGTCTTCTCGATCTCGTCCCATGTGACGTTCTTGTTGATGACGTCGCGCAGGCGCTGGGTGCCGGCCTCAGCGGCAAAGGTCAGGCCGCTTTTGCGCACCTTGGTGGTCTTTTCGATGAGGCTCTGGGAGAAGTTGTCCATCCGCAGGGAGGGCAGCGACAGGCTGACGTGCTCTTTCGGTGCCCACTCGTTCAGGTCGTCCAGCAGCTCTTCCAGCTGGCTGTGGTCGGAGGTGGACAGGCTGGAAAGGCTCAGCTCCTCATAGCCGGTGTTGGCACAGAGGTCCTGCGCTGCCTTATTCAGCAGGCTGGCGTCGCGCTGGCGCATGGGGCGGTAGAGGAAGCCGGCCTGACAGAACCGGCAGCCCCGCACGCAGCCCCGCAGCACCTCGACGCTGGCGCGGTCCTGGATCGCGCCCACCATGGGGACAACGAAGTTGGTCGGGGGTGCAAACTCGTTCAGGTCCTTGATGATGGCCTTGGTGACGACGGCCGGGATGCCCGGCTCGTTGGGGGTGATGGACTTGACGCGGCCATCCTCGCAGTATTCGACATCGTAGAACGCCGGGATATAGACGCCGGGAATTTTGGCGATGCGGCGCAGCAGCTCCTTCTTGGAGACACCGCCCTCCTTCTTCGCCTTTTCGATCTCGGCACAGATGCCGGGCAGCTGGTTCTCGCCCTCGCCCAGCTGGATGACGTCGAAGAAATCCGCGATCGGCTCAGAGTTGCAGGCACAGGGGCCGCCTGCCACGATGAGCGGCCAGCGCTCGTCGCGGTCCTTCGAATAGAACGGGATGCCCGCCAGCTCCAGCATGGCGAGGATGTTGGTGTAGGACAGCTCATATTGGAGCGTGAAGCCCACGGCATCGAAGTCGGTGAGAGGGTCTTTGCTCTCCATCGTGTAGAGGGGCAGACCCAGACGCTCCATCTCCGCCTTCATATCCAGCCACGGCATAAAGGCGCGCTCGCACCACCAGTTCTTGTGGCTGTTCAGCAGCTCATAGAGTATCTTTTCGCCCAGAAAAGACATTCCCACTTCGTAGGTGTCCGGGAAGCAGAACGCAAAGCGGACATCCACCTCATCTTTATTTTTATACACGCTGCCCGGTTCGCCGCCGGTATAACGGCCCGGCTTCTGCACCCGGGACAGCGCTTCTTTCAGTTTCGGATCAAACATCAAGTTCCTCCATTTGACAATACGGATTTCATGTTTCCTTATTGTACCCTATTTTGAGGAGGATTGCAACAGACAGCGCACCATCTGCGCCCCGTCCAGCGGCGGGATGGGCAGGAGATTGAATGCCCCGGTGAGGACGTTGGCCGCGAGAAAGGCGCTGCCCCGGATGGTAGCGTACTGCTCCATCCGCACCGCCCAGACAGCGGCCAGCAGAGCGTTCGTCCCCGGCCCGGCGGCAGCGAGAAGAAAGGTCTGTCCCCGGGTGAGGGCCTGCCCCCTCGTCCGCATACAAAAGCCGGTTATGGTCACTTCGATGACCGGCAGGCGGCGGAAGAGGGCCAGATAGACGAGGATATGTCCCAGCTCATGGAGGACAGCGGCATACAGGCCGATGCGCAGAAAGCCGCTGGCGTCGGACCAGAGCAGCAGATACAGCGCCCCGCAGAGCAAGAGCGGGTCACGGAAGACCAGCGGCCCTGCCCGGACGAGCCGCCTCATGGCAGACCCAGCAGCGCCCCGGCGTCATAGCGAATGCCCTGCTCAAGAAGCTCGAAATGGAGGTGTGCCCCGGTGGAGCGGCCAGTCTCCCCTGCTGTGCCCAGCGGCTGGCCCGCCTGCACCACCTCCCCGGCCCGGACGAAGAGGTATTGGAGGTGGGCGTAAAGCGTCTCCTGCCCGCCGCTGTGGCTCAGGCGGAGATAGTTGCCGTAGGTCGTGCTCCGCCGGACGGCAGATACGACGCCGTCCATCACTGCCAGCACCCGCGTCCCTTCCGCGCAGGCGAGGTCTGTGCCCCGGTGAAAGGTTTCTTCGCCGGTGAGGGGGTCGGTGCGCCAACCGTAGGCGTCCGAGACGCGCCATCCATTCGTCCCCAGTGGGAAGCAGACGGCCTGCGTCGGCCGCACCCGTTCCAGCGAGCAGCCCTCCGGCGCAGTCTTGGCGGCACAGGCCCGCAGCACAGTCATACAGAACAAAACGGCGCAGAACGCCGCGAAGATGACCCACCCCTTTGTGCTCTGCTGTCTTGTCCGCATCGGCGTCCCTCCTGCTCTCTGCACTATATGCAGCAGAAGGGGCAGCCAGAACACAAAAAAGCTGCCGCCAGCTTTGGGGCTGACGGCAGCGGGTCTCATTATTTCCGGAAATATCCGAGCAGACGGCCCAGCAAGCCGGTGCTGCGGGAACGGCTCTCGGTGACGACAACGGGCATGGGGGCAGGAGCGGCCTTCGCCTGCGGCTTTTCTGCCGGGGCGGGAGCGGCGGGCTGAGGTACAGCCTTTGCGGGTGCGGCAGGCATCTCCGGGGCCTTGATGGGCTTCGGCGGTTCAACGGGCGCAGCTGCCTTGTCCCGGGCGGTCCAGTCGTCCCGGAGAAGGTCGTACATCCCCATCTGGCTGTTCACCAGCGGCTCGCCGGGGGCGGGCTTGACCTTCTGGTAGCTGCCGTCCGGCTGCATCTCGCGGGCGTTGACGTTGTCGCTGAGCTGAAGCCGGAGGATGCTGTCCAGCTTTTCCTTCAGGACGGGGTCTTCCACCCGGACGCCCACCTCCACGCGGCACTCGGTGTTGCGGGTGAGGAAATCGCCGGAGGCGATATAGGTGCGGGTGTTGACCCCATCGAAGAAGCTGTAGATGCGGCCATGCTCAAGGTAGCGGCCCACGAGGCTGCGGATGTGGAGGTTCTCGGTCTTTCCGGGCACACCGGCGCGGACGCAGCAGATTCCGCGGACGATCATGTCGATGCGGACCCCCGCACAGCTGGCCTCCTCGAGCTTCAGGATGATGTCCCGGTCGGAGATGGAGTTGTTCTTGAGGATCATGGAGGCCGGACGCCCCAGACGGGCGGCGTTGATGACCCGGTCCATCTCATCCAGCAGGACGCTCTTGAAGCGCAGCGGCGCCACCAGCATCTTTTCGCTCTCTTCCGTCAGCTTCTGCACGGCGAGGTTCTGGAAGACATTGGAAGCCTCCTCGCCGATGCCGAGGTCGGCAGTGATGAAGGAGTAGTCGGTATAAAGCTCACTGGTCTTCTCGTTGTAGTTGCCGGTGCCGATCTGGGTGATGTAGGAGTAGCCATGGGCGCTCTTTTTGGTGATGAGGGTCAGCTTGGAGTGCACCTTGTAGTCGTCGAAGCCGTAGATGACGGTGCATCCCGCTTCCTCGAGGTGCTTCGACCAGTCGATGTTGTTCTGCTCATCAAAGCGGGCGCGCAGCTCCACCAGCGCCACGACCTCCTTGCCGTTTTCGGCGGCCTCCACGAGGGCCTGCACGATCTGGGACTCCCGGGCCATCCGGTAGAGGGTCATCTTGATGGAGATGACGTCGGGGTCCTGCGCGGCCTTTTTGAGCATCGCAATGAAGGGACGGATGGACTGGTACGGATAGCTCAGCAGCACATCATGTTTTTCCACCTCGGCGGTGAGGTCGTAGTCCTGCGGAGGCAGCATGGGCCGGGCCGACGAATAGAACAGCTCCGGGTGTCCGTCGGACTCCATCCGGCTCGTGAGCTTGAAGAAGAAGCTCAGGTCAAGGGGGCTTTTCTGGACGAAGACCCGCTTGTGGGTCAGCTCGAGGCGGCTGCACAGCAGCTGCGTGACCTGCGGCGCGGCAGGGATGACCTGCAGCCGCACTGCGGCCAGCTTGCGGCGGCGCTTGAGCAGGTCGGCCATGATCTCGCGGTAGTCGATGTCATGGTCCATCATCCCCTCTTTCACGTCGATGTCGGCGTTGCGGGTGACCCGGAAGAGGCACTTTTCCTGCACGTTCTCCTTACCGAAGATAAGAGCCGCATAGTGGAGCACCAGCTCTTCCGTCAGGGCAAAAAGCGTCTCGTTGTCCTTCCGGACGAGGTGCATCCGCTCCATCTGGCTCGAGATGGGTACGATGCCGAGGGTGTTCTCCGCAGAGTGCTTTTCGTGGAGGAGGACGCCGAGGTAGATCTCCTTATTGCGCAGGAACGGGAAAGGGTGGCGGCTGTCCACGATCTGGGGGCTGAGGATGGGGAAAAGCTCGCTCTGGAAATACTTTTTCCAGAAATGCTCGTCCTCCTTGGTCAGCTTATCGAAGTCCACCTTGCGGTAGCCGCAGGCGGCCAGATTTTCCAGCGCCTTGGCGTAATATTTGTCGCAGTCCTCCTGAAGCTGGGCCGTCTTGGGCATGATGGCGGCAAGCTGCTCCTCCGCCGTCATGTTGGTCTTATTCTCCCGCTTCTCCTTCTTGCCGCGCATGAGGTTTGCCCGCTCTTGGAGCGAGCCGACGCGCACCATGAAGAACTCGTCCAGATTGGAGCCATAGATGGACAGGAACTTGAGCTGCTCGGCCAGCGGGACATTTTTATCCTTGCCCAGCACCAGCACGCGGCGGTTGAAATCCAGCCAGCTCAGTTCCCGGTTGATAAAGATGCTCTCTTCACTCATGATGATTCCTCTTTCCTGCGAGGGGGTCTCCCCTCAGCTCAGATAGACGAGGCCCTGCCATCCGTCTATCATATCCTGCGTAACGCCCGGCACCTGCGCCACCTCGCCGAGGCTCCGGAAGGGGCCGTGGGTGAGGCGGTATTCCAAGACCGCTCTCGCCTTCTTTTCCCCGAGGCCGGGCAGGGTAGTCATCGCGTCCACCCCGGCGGTGTTGAGGTCCACCCGGAAGGACTCCCGCAGCGCCTCCGGCGCGGACGCCGGAACATCCTGCGCCGGGGCGGGCGGCACGGCGTACCACAGTGCCAGCCCGACGATGCACGCTGCCGCCGCTGCTGCCAGCG
Source organism: Faecalibacterium butyricigenerans (assembly GCF_020687345.1). Lineage (NCBI taxonomy): Bacteria > Bacillati > Bacillota > Clostridia > Eubacteriales > Oscillospiraceae > Faecalibacterium > Faecalibacterium butyricigenerans. Next base: position 43,772 of record NZ_JAJEQL010000015.1, on the reverse strand, counting down.
CCAGAAAGCGGCGCTGGCGGGGCGCAGACATAGTTTCTTTCATTGTACTAGAAATCCCTCCGAAAAGAAAGTCTCCTGCGGAAAATTTGCAGGAGACTTTACACAATTTTTACGAAGCAGCTTCAGCACTTCGCACAAGGCCATAGAAAAACTCTGCCGCCGCGCCGGTGTCGTGGTCGGTCAGGGTCGTCTGACTGGCGGCAAGGCGCAGCTCCACCGGGGCATCGGCCGGGACGACGCTCTGCCTAGCCTGACGGACAAGCTCCAGCATCTGGCCGCATCCGGCGGCGACGGTGAGCTGGTCTGCGGTGCAGTTGATGGGCAGGCAGACCGCCCCCAGCATCGCCTCCGCCGAGACCGTGCCCGGCGTCAGCACCATGACGTCCATGCCGATGCGCTCCGAGCGCAGCATGGCGGCATTGTCCCCCAGCGCCCGTTCCAGCAGGGCCTGAATGGGCAGCTGCTGGCGGTCCTGATAGAGCAGGATGCGCAGCACGTCCTCGCCCCGGACATCGGCGGGGCTGCACAGGGTAAAGGGGGTGAACTCCCGGCGCAGATGGCGCTCAAGGGCGGTGCTCATCCGCAGCACGCGGGTGGAGCCGTCGGCCATCTGCAGCGCGATGCCAAGCCCCACCGCAGCGGGCAGCTTCTTGAAGATGGACTCCTCACAGCCCGCGAAGCTGCACAGCGGCTGGCCGCCGCCCTCCGAGAACCGGTAGGCCAGCGTGCCGCCGCAGGTCAGCGCAGGCGCGGCGAGGCGCACCCCGCCCAGCACGGCGCGGACAGCCCGGGGCGAGCGCTGGGTGAAGACGGTCAGGCGGCCGCCCCGGCTGGAAAACAGCTGCAGCACGTCCCGGACGACCTGCGGCATATTGCCGTCACCGGCCAAGAGAAGGTGGTCCAGATCGCAGAGCACGAGCGCAGAATCGAGAAGTTTTGTCATACAGTCCCCCTCCTGAGCGATGCGATAAAGTGGGTGAAATACTCCGGCAGCTCCGAATCGAAGCGGAGCTGCTCCCCCGTGATGGGGTGGATGAAGCCCAGCGTCTTGGCGTGGAGGCACTGGCCGTGGAGCTTGGTGATGCAGTTGTGCGGGCCATACACAGGGTCGCCCGCCACGGGGTGCTGGATGGACGCCATGTGGACGCGGATCTGGTGGGTGCGGCCCGTCTTGAGGCGGCACTCCAGCAGGGTGAAGCCCCCGAAGCGCTCCAGCACCTTGTAGCCGGTGTAGGCGTACTTGGTGTGCGGCTCGCTGGCCGGGTAGACCGCCATCTTTTTGCGGTCGGTCTTGGAGCGGCCCAGATTGGCCTCCACAAAGCCCTCATCCTGTGCAAAGCCGCCGTAAACGACGGTCTGGTAGGCCCGCTCCACGCTGTGGACGGCCATCTGCTGGGACAGGCCGATGTGGGTGGCGTCGTCCTTCGCCACCACCAGCAACCCGCTGGTGTCCTTGTCGATGCGGTGGACGATGCCGGGGCGTATCTCACCGCCGATGCCCGAGAGGCTGCCCTTGCAGTGCCAGAGCAGGGCGTTCACCAGCGTGCCGTCCGGGTTGCCCGGGGCCGGATGGACCACCATCCCCTTGGGCTTGTTCACCACCAGAAGATGGTCGTCCTCATACACGATGTCCAGCGGGATGTCCTGCGGCACGGCCTCGATGGGCTTTGCGTCGGGGATCTCCAGCAGGATGGTATCTCCCGCCTTGAGCTTGAGGCTCTTGGCGATGCTCCTGCCGTTGCAGAGCACATGGCCCTCGGCCACGAGGCCCTGCAGCGCGCTGCGGGAAAGCCCGGTGTCCTCCCCGCTGAGGAAGCGGTCGATGCGCTGGCCTGCGGCCTCCGCCTCCACGATAAATTCACGCTGTTCCATGTTTCAGCGCTCCTTCGAGGGCTTGTCGTCCACCTCTTCCAGCAGGATGACCAGCACCCAGAGCGCCACACCAACGCAGACGCAGATGTCGGCGAAATTGAAGACCGCAAAGTCGATGAACAGAGGGTTGATGTAGTCCACGACCTCGCCGTTGAGCACCCGGTCGATGAGGTTGCCGATGCCGCCCGCCAGCACGAGGATGAACGCCGTCTGCTGCAGCAGCTTGCCCCGGCTGCGGAAGAACAGCATATAGGCCACCAACAGCAGCGCGGCGGTGGTGGTGAGGATGAGGAAGAGCTGTCTGCCGCTGAGCAGGCTGAAGGCCATGCCCTGATTGAGCACGAAGCGCAGCTCCAACACATGGGGGATGAGGGTGATGGACTCCACCGGAGCCAGCGCCTGAACGGCCCAGAGCTTGATGGCCTGATCGATGCCCACCAGCGCGGCCACACAGATCAGATTCAGAATGACGTATGCCATAGTTTCTCCCAACGCTTGATTTTTTGAAAAAGGCGGCGCCCCCTTTTGCGCCGGGTGCGCCGCCAGAGATATAAGATGGATCAGCCCTCCACAACGCTGGCGCAGCGTGCGCACAGGGTGGGGTGAGCAGAGTGGGTGCCGATGTCGGCAGAGTACTTCCAGCAGCGCTCGCACTTGTCGCCGGTGGCGTGTGCAGCAGCAACGCCCAGACCCTCGACTGCGCTGGCTGCGCCGCCCTCGCCCTTGACCAGCTCCACATGGGAGACGATCATCAGGTCGGCCAGCTCGTCCATCGGGATGCTGTTCAGCAGCGCATAGACGGCATCATTGCAGTACAGGGTGACGGAAGCCTCGAGAGACGCGCCGATCTGCTTGTCGGCACGGGCCTGCTCCAGCACCTTCTTGACCTCGTCGCGGACAGCGATGAGCTGTGCCCACTTGGCCTTGAAGGCGTCGTCGGCTGCGTACTGGCCGGCCTTCGGCATATCCTCGAAGACGACGTACTTGTTCATGCCCTCGGTCTTGGGCAGGAAGTCCCAGATCTCCTGACTGGTGAAGCAGAGGATGGGGGCGATGATCTTGTCCAGAGCGACGAGGATCTTGTACATCGCGGTCTGTGCAGCCTTGCGGCCGGTGCCGTTGGTGCAGTACAGACGATCCTTGGTGACGTCCAGATAGAAGTTGGACATGGCCACGACGCAGAAGTTGTAGACCGCATGGTAGACCTTGTTGAAGTCGTAGACGGCATAGCCTGCGTTGGTGTTGACGACGAGGTCATCCAGCGCAGCCAGTGCCCAGCGGTCGATGTCCTGCAGCTGGTCATCGGAGACGCAGTCGGTATTGGGGTCGAAGCCGTCGAGGTTGCCCAGAATGAAGCGGGCGGTGTTGCGGATCTTGCGGTAGGCCTCGCTCAGCTGCTTGAAGATGTTCTTGCCTGCACGCACGTCAACGGTGTAGTCGGAAGAAGCCACCCACAGGCGGATGATGTCTGCGCCGTAGTCCTTGATGATCTCGCTCGGCTCGACGCCGTTGCCGGCGCTCTTGTGCATCTGCTTGCCCTGCTCGTCCACGACCCAGCCGTGGCACAGAACGGATTTGTAGGGTGCGCAGCCCTTGCTTGCAACGCTGGTCAGCAGGCTGGACTGGAACCAGCCGCGGAACTGGTCGCCGCCCTCCATATACATATCGGCCGGGAAGCGCAGCTCAGGCCGCTCTTCCAGAACGGCGGCGTGGGTAGAGCCGGAGTCGAACCAGACGTCCATGATGTCGGTGTCCTTCGTCCACTCGGATGCGCCGCACTTCTCGCAGACCTCACCGGCGGGGATGATCTGCTCGGCGTCGTACTTGTACCATGCGTCAGAGCCTTCCTTGCGGAACAGGTCGCTGACAGCCTTGATGGTGGCATCGGTGATGTGGTAGGTGCCGCACTTCTTGCAGTAGAAGGCCGGGATGGGCACGCCCCAAGTGCGCTGGCGGCTGATGCACCAGTCGTTGCGGTCACGGACCATGCCGTGCATCCGGTCGTGGCCCCAGTCGGGCATCCAGGTCACGGTGTCGATGGCCTTGTAGACGTCCTCACGGAACTTGGCGATGGAGCAGAACCACTGCTCAGTGGCGCGGAAGATGATGGGGTTGTGGCAGCGCCAGCAGTGCGGATACTGATGCTTGATGTGCAGCTGGCCCATGACAGCGCCGGAGGCGGTCAGGTCGGCCAGAATGGTCTTGTTGGAAGCCCAGACGCGCTGACCAGCGTACTTGCCGGCCTGCTCGGTCAGATAGCCGCCGTCGTCCACAGGGACGGTGATGGGGATCTGGGGGTACTTCTGGCAGACGTTGAAGTCATCGACGCCGTGGCCGCCGGCGGTGTGGACGCAGCCAGAGCCGCTTTCCAGCGTGACGTGGTCGCCGAGGATGACCCAGCCCTCCTTGGGCAGGTAGACGTGGTTGTAGCGCATCAGCTCGAACTCAGCGCCGCTGACCGGCTCGCCCACCACCTCGTAATCGGTGATGTGGCAGGAATCCATGACGCTCTTGACGAGGTCGGTGGCCATGATGTGGAACTCGTCGCCGATCTTGACGAAGGAATACTCGAACTGGCCGTTCAGGCAGATGGCCTCGTTGGCGGGCAGGGTCCAAGTGGTGGTGGTCCAGATGACGAAGTAGGTCTTCTCCATCGGGATACCGTGCTTTGCCAGCACACCGTTGGGGTCCTGAGAAACATGGAAACGGACGAAGATGGAGTCGCACTCGTCCTCGCCGTACTCGATCTCGGCCTCTGCCAGAGCGGTGCGGCAGTCGGGGCACCAGTAGACCGGCTTCAGGCCCTTGTAGATGTAGCCCTTCTTGGCCATCTCGCCGAAGATCTCGATCTGACGTGCCTCAAACTCGGGCTTGAGGGTCAGGTAGGGATGCTCAAAGTCGCCGATAACGCCCAGACGCTTGAACTGGTCGCTCATGATGTCGATGTGCTCGGTGGCAAACTTCTCGCAGATCTGGCGCAGCTCGAGCTTGGAGATGTCCTTCTTCTTCTCGCCGACGGAGGACAGGGCCTTCAGCTCAATGGGCAGGCCGTGGGTATCAAAGCCGGGCACATAGGGAGCCTGAAAGCCCTCCATGTTCTTCTCGCGGATGATGATGTCCTTGATGATCTTGTTCAGCGCGGTGCCCATGTGGATGTTGCCGTTGGCATACGGAGGGCCATCGTGCAGGATGAACTGAGGCTTGCCCTCATTGTGCTTCATGAGCTGGTTGTACAGGTCGTTGTCGTCCCAATCCTTGAGCATGACCGGCTCCTTCTTGGGCAGACCGGCACGCATCTCAAACAGGGTCTTGGGCAGGTTCAGAGTACTATCGTACTGAGACTTATTCTTAGCCACTGGTTTACACTCTCCTCTATTGGTTTTGCAATCGCAAGCAGCGCAGTTGTGCGCCTGATGATTATCGAAAACAGCGTTTTGCTGTCGATGCATGGTTTTTTATTCGCTGAAGCTCACGCCCTGAAATGCAGCGTTGGGGTCTGCGGGGGGCGGGTCGAGCTTGAGCTGGGATTCATCCTTTTCCCAGAAGTCCTCGCCCTTATCGGAAGCAGGGACGGCGGGGGCAGCTTCGGCCTCGGGGGCGTCCGCAGCGGGTGCGGTCTCTGCGTTCTCAGCGTCAGCAGTCTCTGCCTCGGGCAGCTCCTCGCCTGCATCCTGCGCGGCCGCCTCTTCCTTCTGCTGGAACTCCGGCAGACGGCTCAGGGACTCCACGTGGGTGCGGTAGAGGTTCAGCACGTCGGACTTGAAGCGGGTGACTTCGAGACGGACGCGGTCGTACTCCCGCTCCTCGGCCAGCTTCTTGTCGTTGGCCTCGCTGATGATCTCATCGGCGCGGTCGCTGGCCTTCTGCAGCAGCTCGTTGGCATCCCGGATGATGTCGTCGCCGCGCAGATTCGCACGGTGCAGGATGTCCTCGGCTTTCTGGTTGGCCTCGCGGATGACGTTTTCACCCATCCGCTGGGCATTGATGAGGGCGCTCTTGAGCATATCTCCGTCGGCCTCATAGCTCTGCATACTGCGGCGCAGCGTCTCGTTCTCCGCAGTCAGATCGGCCACCTGCTTGCGCAGCGCCTCCATCTGTCCTGCATCCTGCTCGAGCTGCTGTTCTACCTTATCCAGAAAACGATCCACGTCCTCGGTGCGGTAGCCGCGGAGATTCTTTTCGAATTGGACAGCGCGCACGTCCTGCGGTGTCAGCATAGTGATCTCCTCCATTTATTCCGGTCCTTCGCATCAATACTGGAAGAACTCGATGATTTGTCGGTCTTTTTTACTCTTGCCCGGCAGAGCCGTCAGGCGGAAGCGCCCCTTGCCCCGCACGGTGAACACATCCGATGGGTACACCGGCGCGTGGGCGCTGGAAGCGGGCAGATGGTTGATCTCCACCCGTCCCGCCGCCACAAGCTCTGCGGCCATGCCCCGGCTGCACCGCAGCATGGCCGCCAGCACAGCGTCCAGACGCAGGGACGACACGGTGGCCGTCTGCAAACGGCGCTCGGCCTCGGCGAACTGCGGCACCTCGTCCAGTGCCAGCAGCTGGGCCGTCACCTCGGTGCGGCCCACGCTGCGCAGCTCCTGACAGATGAGGTCTGCGGCCGGCTCCAGCGCGAACACATAGGCGGTGCCCGGCTCTTCCGGCGGCAGGACGATGTCGCCCAGCGCCTCCCGGCGAAGCTCGAGGCCCATCAGGCTGCCCAGATAGTCCTTGTGGACGGGCAGCTGTGCCCCGGCCAGCCCGCGGCACCTGAGCCGGACGCAGCAGACCGGGCAGGCCGGATAGCAGTCCTCCGGCTCAAGGCAGAGCACCCGGCGCTCCGCCCCGGGCCAGCCGCCCTCGAAGCGGCAGCTCTCTTCCGGCGCGTCGGCGCGGTTGAGTGCCGCCTGCGCCAGCTGCTGTTCCCGGTCGCTCAGAAAAGCTGAATAGCGGGCGATGCCCCGGCCAAAGGCGGCGCGGGCCAGATCCTCCACATGGCGCATGAGGAAGCGCTCCTCATCGTTCTGCGCCGGGACGAAGCCCCGCACGCCGGGCTGTGCATCAATAGAACGCGCCATTGTTCTCCAGCTCGTCCAGCAGGTCGCCCATGATGTCTACGTTGTAGGGGGTAATGATGAAGGTGCTGTTGGCTACCCGCTTGATCTGGCCGTTGTTGGCGTAGGCCACACCGGAGAGGAAGTCCACCAGACGGCGGGAGACCTCTTTGTTGGTGGACTCCAGATTCAGCACAACGGTGCGCTTGTTGTTCAGGTGGTCTGCAATGGTGCTGGCGTCCTCGAAGTGCTCGGGCTTGACCAGAACGACCTTCAGCTGGGTGGTGGCATGGATGTTGACCACCTTGCCGTTCCGCTTGGGGGTCGCGGCCTCCTCGGGGGTGTCCTCCTCGTCAGCACCTGTGGTGCCGATGCCGTTGTTGTTATTCACCATCTGAGGGCCGTCGTCCATGTACTGATCGTCGTAATCGTCCTCACTGCCAAAAAGTCCTTTTTTCAGACTATCCACAAAAGACATAGAAACTTGCTCCTTTCATTCAGGCAGCTCACGCCGCCCGGCACCCCTTTGTGAACAAAGAGCTGCTAATAGCTTTTTCTATTATCTGATTTTTTGCATCAGATGTCAATAACTATAAAAGCTTTCCATCATACAAATTTTGTCCCGAGACGATGATCTCGTCATAAAGGCGGACTTCGCTGATGGTTTTGGTCTTATCGGTGCTGCTGGGCATGACGATGCAGTAGTCGCCATCCGTCACCAGCGGATGAGCGCTGTCCACAGGGTCGATCTTACAGAAGCGGGCGAGATTGCCATACTTGACGTAGACGCCCGGGATGTAATTTTCGCCCTGCGTCTCGGACTCGGTGCCGTCTTCCTTTAAATAATGGACAGCCTCGATGGGGATACGCAGGCCGGTAGTCTCGTCCACGATGATCTGGGCCTTGGCCCGGCTGAGGCGGAGGACATCGCCGTTGATGACCTCGCAGGTGACGACGAAGCGGGCCAAGCCGCTGGCCTCGTCGATGCTCACCTCCGACACCGACGCCTTGAGGGGCGTTTCCATCTGGCCGGGAAACTTGATCTTCACCGAGCGGGTCAGTGGCTTGCCGTTGTCCCCCAGCAGCTTCTCCCCCTCCTTGGCCGAGCAGAGGCCGACATACCTCCACGTAAAGCCCGAGACGAGCTTGCCCGCGCAGCCGTCCAGCGGCAGCTCCGGGTCGGAGTTCAGATAGGCCTCAAGACCGGCAGCATCCAGCGCGAGGATGTCGTCCGCCCCGGCGTTGAGCCGTCCGGCGGCGGTGCTGCGGATGAAGTAGCCGGTCTGGGGGGCGGCGATCTGGGTGGGCGCGCCCAGCTGGGCCTGCACCTGCGCCGACTGCTGAGTCAGGGCCGCGATCTGGGCCGAAAAATCCGAGACTTCCCCTGTGATGACCCAGAGCTTGTTCTGGGCGAGGATGTAATTCTCCTCGCCCTGCGCCGTCTCGTCATAGGCGGAGCTGTCCAGCGCATCCATCAGATCATAAAGTGCACCGGAACGCTCTTTTCTCAGGGAATCCAGCTGGGTGGCGGTGGTGTTCTGAGACCGCTGCAGCAGCTCGATCTGGTCGTTCAGAGCCGTGAGCTGCTGGCGGAGGCCCGCCTGTTCCGGGCTGCTGTAGATCTCGGCCACCGCAGCGCCCGCCGAGACGCGCTCGCCGTCGGCGGCGAGGTAGCCCAGCGTCCCGCTGCCGGAGATATAGGTCTCATCGAAGAGCAGGACACCGTCGGCGCTCACGGTATCCGCCACCGTGGCAAGCATCGCGGTCTCGTAGGTGTTGGGCGGGAAGAGCACCTGCAAGGCCTGATAGCCCACATAGATGCCCGCCAGAACCACCGCCACCACAGCGATGCCCGCCAGACGGCTCAGTACACCCGGCGTTCCGGGTTCTGAATGCGTTTTATCGGCCATAAAAGGTCACCCTTTCGCTAAAAATTCTCGGGTCAGTCGGACAGCCCGGGCCGCAGCGTCCGGCGCGGAGGCGTCCAGCCAGACCACGCCGTCCATATGGCGGAACCACGTCAGCTGACGCTTGGCATAGTTGCGGGAGGCCTGCTTGAGCTTGTCGGCGCACTCCTCCAGCGCAGCCGTCCCCTCAAAAAAGGGAAAAAACTCTTTGTATCCGATGGCCTGCGCCGCCGTGCGGTAGGTCTGGCGGTGGTCGTAGACCAGCTTCGCCTCGTCCAGCAGACCGGCATCCAGCATCTTGTCCACCCGCAGGTCGATGCGGCGGTAGAGCTGGGCGCGGTCGGGGAAATCCAGCCCCAGCACCAGCGAACGATAGGGCCGCTCGGGCGGGAGGGACTGGGCTTTCTGTTCACTCAGACGCTTGCCGGTGGCGCGGAAGTGCTCCAGCGCCCGCAGCACCCGCACCTGATTGTTCGGGTGGATGGCGGCAGCGGCCTCCGGGTCGGCCTCCTGAAGCTCCTTGTACATGGCTTCCGGGCCTTTTTGGGCCAGCTCGGCGGCCAGCTTCTCCCGCAGGCCATCCGGCGTCTTTTCGGCGGCAAAGCGGACCCCGTACAGGAAGCTCTGAACATAGAGTCCCGTACCGCCCACAAGGATGGGCAGACGGCCCCGGGCGGAGATATCCGCTTCGAGCCGCCCGGCCAGCGCGACGAAATCCGCTACGCTGAACGGCTCATCGGGGGTCAGAAGGTCCACCGCGTGGTGGGGGATGCCGTGGGTCTCGTCGGGCGTGACCTTTGCCGTGCCGACATCCAGACCCTTATAGAGCTGCATCGAGTCGGCGCTGATGACCTCGCCGCCAAACATCTCGGCCAGCGTGACGCCGAGGGCGGTCTTGCCGGTGGCCGTAGGGCCTACGACGGCCAGCACCGGATGCTTTTTGTTACACGATTCGGCCAAACTGCTTTTCCAGCTCCTTTCGGGTCAGTTTCAGGACGCAGGGGCGTCCGTGGGGACAGAAGGGCGGCACCTCGCCGGAAAGGATCTTCTCGGCCAGCGCCATCAGCTCCTGCGGCGAGGTGTGGTCGCCCGCCTTGATGGCGGCGCGGCAGGAGATGGAGTGGAGCACCCATTCCGTCCGCTCGTTCAGGGCGTCGCGGCTGCCGTGAGCCAGCTTTGCCGCCAGCTCCACCAGCAGGTCCTCGGCGCTCCCCTGCTCTACGTCGGCAGGCACAGAGCGCAGACAGACCGAGCTGCCGCCGAAATCACTCACCTCGAGGCCCGCGCTTTCCAGCAGCGGGAGGTTCGCAAGGAGGGCCGTTTTCTCTTCCGCCGAGAGCTCGATGACCAACGGCTCCAGCAGGAGCTGGCTGGGGACGTCGCCGTAGTTCGCAGCCAGCTTCTCGAAGAGCTGGCGCTCATGGGCGGCGTGCTTGTCGATGATACAGACTTCATCGCCCCGCTCCGCGAGGATATAGGTGCGGAAAAGCTCCCCCACATACCGCAGCGGCTCAGGGCCGTCCTGTACAGCAAAGCCCAGCTGCTCGGGGGCCGTGCTCTGCTGCGGCGCGTCCGGCACATCGGGCAGGGACGGCAGCGATGGGCGTTCCGCTCCCACCGGGGTCGGCTCCCATGCGGCCATGTGGTCGCGGGTGACGTCCGGCAGGTCGATGTCCGGCTCCACATCCAGCTGGGATTCGCTGGACGCAGCCCGGAAGGGCGGCGGCTCAAGGGTGCTGTCCTGCACCGGAGACTCCGGGCTGTGGAGGGCGGCGTCCATCGGCAGCAGTGCATCGGCTGCAACCGTTGTCCAGCTGTGTTCCGGCTCCGGAGCCGCCGTTTCCGGGGCTTTTGCAGGCAGCGGGAGGATGTCCCGCTCCGGGGCAGAGGGCTGTGCCGGGCGGGGCGCTGCCGACGCCGCAGGGCGGAGGGGGCTTTCGGTCGGGTGCGGCAGGCTTCCCGGCTCTGCCTGCCCCGAAATGACTGCGGAAAGTCCTGTAAAGCAGTTATTCTTTACATTTATTTTTTCTTTCGTTTCGCCGTTTTTTGATTCTTGGGATGCATCGTTGTCTTTATCTTCGTCGAAAACGAATCGTCTTTCCCCCGTGCCCGGCTGGCTCAGAGCCAGCTTGACGGCGTGGTAGACAAGGTCAAAGATGTCGTTTTCCCGGGCAAAGCGGACCTCCGTCTTGGCCGGATGGACATTCACATCCACGAGGTCGGCAGGCATCTCAAGAAGCAAGATCCCTCCAGGGAACTTGCCCTGCATCATGGTGCCCTTGAACGCCATCTCCATGCCCGCCATCATGGTGCGGTTGCGGACGTAGCGGCCATTGATATAGAAATACTGCATACTGCGGCTGGCGCGGCAGCTGCGGGGCTGAGTGATCAGGCCCCAGACCCGGTAGACGCCCTCACGGTTGTCCACCTCCATCAGGTCGCGGCTGAACTCCCGGCCCAGCACAGCGTAAGCCGCACTGCGGAGCTGGCCGTCGCCGGGGGTGACATACTGCAGCTTGCCCTCACGGAGGAACTTGAAGCTCACCTCGGGGTGGCTGAGGGCCACATGGCCCACGAGGTCGGCCACGAAGGTGCCCTCGCTGGAATCCTTTTTGAGGAACTTCATCCGGGCGGGCGTGTTGAAGAAGAGGTCCCGGACGCGGATGGTGGTACCGACGCCCCGGGCACCCGGTTCGATGGGCTGCTCTTCCCCGCCTTCGATGCGGTAGAGGGAGGCGCACTCGTCGGCCTCGGTACGGGTGAGCAGCTCGACCCGGGCCACGCTGGCGATGGAGGCCAGTGCCTCGCCCCGGAAGCCCAGCGTGTGGATGCTGTTGAGGTCATCTTCCGTCCGGATCTTGCTGGTGGCGTGGCGGATGAAGGCTGTGGGGATGTATTTCGCCTCGATGCCGGTGCCGTTGTCGCTGATCTCGATGAGGCGGACGCCGCCCGACTCGATGGAGACGGTGATCTGGGACGCGCCTGCGTCGATGGCGTTTTCCAGCAGCTCCTTCACGACCGACGCGGGCCGCTCCACCACCTCACCGGCGGCGATGAGTTCTGCGGTATGCTTGTCCAGAACGTGTATCTCTGCCATTCGTTTCCCTCCGTTTCAGATAAACTCAACCCTTCAGGCTGCCGCTCAGGGTCTTTTTCAGCTCATAGAGGAAGTTCAGCGCCTCGATGGGGGTCAGGGTCTCCACGTCCAGCGCCTCGAGCTTTTCCATCATCTCGCTGGGGACGGCGGGCGAGGAATACTCCTGCAAGGCGTCGAAGTCCATCTGCTCCACCTTATTTTTCGGGGCAGAAGCCTCCAATGCACGCAGCACCTCGTGGGCGCGGCGGGTCACAGTGCCGGGCAGCCCGGCCAGCTTCGCCACCTCGATGCCGTAGCTGTCGTCGGCAGGGCCGCGGACGATGCGGCGGAGGAAGGTGATGTCCTCTCCCCGCTTCTTGACGGCGATGTTGTAGTTCTTGACCCCCTCGATGGACCCTTCCAAATCGGTCAGCTCGTGGTAGTGGGTGGCGAAAAGAGTCTTGCAGCCGAGGCCCTTGGCCGGGTCGGAGATGTGCTCCACCACGGCGCGGGCGATGCTCATGCCGTCGAAGGTGGAGGTGCCGCGGCCGATCTCGTCCAGCACGACGAGGCTCTTGGGGGTGGCGTTTTTCAGGATTTCGGCCACCTCAGTCATCTCCACCATGAAGGTGGACTGTCCGGCGGCGAGGTCGTCCGATGCGCCGATGCGGGTGAAGATGGCATCCACGACGCCCACATGACAGCTGGACGCCGGGACGAAGGAGCCGATCTGGGCCATCAGCGCGATCAGCGCGTTCTGACGCATATACGTCGATTTGCCTGCCATATTCGGGCCGGTGATGATGAGGCAGCGGTCGGTGGTGCAGTTGAGCTTCGTATCGTTGGGCACGAAGAGGCTCCCCTTCAGCATCTGCTCTACCACCGGGTGGCGGCCCTCGGTGATGGTCAGCTCGTCGCTGTCGTCCACCACGGGGCGGCAGTAGTTGTTCTCTGCCGCCACCTGCGCCAGCGCCGCCAGCACATCCAGCTCGGCCACGGCGTTGGCCGTCCGCTGGATGCGGTCGAGCTGACCGCCGATCTTTTCCAGCAGCTCGGCAAAGAGCCGGTGCTCCAGTGCGATAAGGCGCTCGTGTGCGCCGAGGATCTTGTTTTCCAGCTCCTTCAGCTCCTGCGTGATGTAGCGCTCGCCGGAGGTGAGGGTCTGTTTGCGGATGTAGGTCTCGGGGACCATCTGCTTATAGGAGTTGCTGACCTCGATGAAGTAACCGAAGACGTGGTTGTAGCCGATCTTCAGCTTGGGGATGCCCGTCTCCTGCCGCAGGCGCGTCTCCAGCTGGGCGAGGACGCCCTTGGTGTTGTCGCGGATGGAGCGCAGCTCATCCACCTCGGAGTGGTAGCCCTTGGCGATGACGCCGCCGTCCTTCAGGGTGGAGGGGGCATCCGGGTCGATGGCTGCGAGGATGGCTGTTTTGACGTCGTCCAGCAGATCGATCTGGCCCGCAAGGGCGGTCAGCTCAGGGCAGCCGCAGCTCTCGGCCTGCGCCCGCAGGTCAGGCAGGCGCTCGCAGGTCTGGGCCATCGTGTAGATCTCCTTGGGCGTGGCCGAACCATAGACCGCACGGGTCATGAGGCGCTCAAGGTCGGCGATATAGTGGAGCTGCTCGATGAGGTCGCCCCGCTGCATGGTCTGGTTCACGAGGCTCTCTACCGCGCTGAGGCGGCGGTTGATGGCAGCGCTGGACACCAGCGGCTGCTCGATCCAGCTGCGCAGCATCCGCTTGCCCATAGCAGTGCTGGTCTTGTCCAGCACCCAGAGCAGCGTCCCCCGCTTTTCGCGGCCCCGCAGCGTCTCGGTCAACTCAAGGTTGGCCCGTGTGACCGGCGACAGGCTCATGAACTGAGCCTCGTTATAGGTGATGACGGTCTTGAGCCGCTCGACGCCTTTGATCTGGGTATCGTGGAGATATTCCAGCAGCGCCGCCATCGCAAAGCGGACGAGACCATCCTCGGCCATGCCGGTCTTGGCAGGCCAGTCGCGGCCAAACTGGTTCTCGAGGGCGATGGAGACGAGGCCCGGGGCATACCGTTCCTCCTCCACCAGCTCGACGGCGCAGTTCATGTTCTTTTTGAGGTAGGCGGTGATCTCCCGGCAGTCCAGCAGACCCGGGTTCATCAGCACCTCGCTGGGGTGGTAGCGGCAAAGCTCTGCGATGACTGCCGGGGCGATCTTTTCCCGCTTCAGCTCGGTGATGTGGGCCGTGCCGGTGGAGATGTCAGCAAAGCAGAGGCCCGCCGCGCCGCCCTTCAGGAAGATGCTGGCGATGTAGTTGTTCTTGTCATCCTGAAGCATACTGCTCTCGATGACGGTGCCCGGCGTGACCACCCGGATGATGTCCCGCTTGACGAGGCCCTTGGCCTTGGCCGGGTCTTCCACCTGCTCGCAGATGGCGACCTTATAGCCCTTTGCGATGAGGCGGGCCACATAGCCCTCGTAGCTGTGGAAGGGCACGCCGCACATGGGAGCACGCTCCTCGAGGCCGCACTGCTTGCCCGTAAGGGTCAGGTCCAGCTCCCGCGAGGCCGTGAGCGCATCGTCGAAGAACATCTCGTAGAAATCGCCGATGCGATAGAAAAGGATCTCATCCTTATGTTGTTTTTTTATCTCAAGATATTGCTGCATCATGGGCGAAAGCTCTGCCATGACCGTTCACCTTCCTCCCCTTGTTGTCGCGTGGGTGTGGGTTTGGCATCCAAAACCGTCTTTTGCAAGCAAAACGCGGCCCTGCATTGCACAGCCGCGTTTTGTAAGCCTTGGATGGGGATGCCTTTAGTGGCAGCCGCCGCAGGTGGAGCAGCTGCCGGTGCAGGAAGCGGAAGGCTCCTGCACGGTCATGGGGTCGCCGCCGTTCATGGCGGTGTTGATGATGGCGTCGATATAGTTCACGAGGTTCTCGCAGTCGCGCTTGGCCTCGTTGTAGGCCACCATGCCCTCGTCGGCCATGATCTTGCCGTAGAGGTCGTTCACCTTCTCGTTCAGCTCGGCGATGCGTGCATCGCTGCGCTCGGTCTTGCCGATCTCGTTGTTCAGGTCCATCCGGGCCAGATTGAACTCGCCGATGAGGTTCTGCAGCTCCTCGTCCTTATCGTTCATCTTGCGGGCCTGGTCCATGGCCAGATAGCGGGGGTCGGTCTGAAGTGCCATCGCGGCACGCTTGAAGAGGTCGATGCAATCCATTGTAATAGTCTCCTTTTTTCCTGTGTTCTATATTCTATTAGGGTGTATCTGAAAAGTCGAAAATCTAGTCTATTTCTACAAGCACAGCTGGATTTTGCGTTAAACAGCCTTGAAATCCACAAAGGATTCCTGCGGCTCTTTGCCTTAAATCCCGCTTGTGCTTGCGAAATATTCGTCATTTTCTTTGTTTTCAGATACACCTTAGGATAGTATATCCAGAATATCGTTATTCGGTCAGCTCGCCCAGCAGGACGGTGGCGCGGGCATCCGTGAGATGCACCATCGCATAGCTGCCCATGAGGGCCGGGTCGGCCTTGAACTCGACGGTGAGGTTGTTGTCGAGACGGCCCGAGAGGGTGCCTTCGTTCCGGCCATAGCCCTCCACGAGGACGCGGACAGTCTGGCCCACCTGCGCCTTGACGAGGGCCATTGCAATGTCGTCCTGCAGCTTCAGCAGGCGGGTCATCCGGTCGGTCTTCTCCTTGCGGGGGGTGGGGTCGGGCAGGTCGGCGGCCTTGGTGCCGGTGCGCTTGGAGTAGATGAAGGTGAACAGCTGCATATAGCCCACCTTCTGCACCAGCTCGAGGGTCTTCTGGAAGTCCTCCTCCGTCTCACCGGGGAAACCCACGATGATGTCGCTGGAGAAGGTGATGCCGGGGATCTTCTTCCGGGCGTACTCGATCAGCTCCAGATAGTGCTCCACGGTATAGTGGCGGTTCATCTGGACCAACAGCCGATCCGAGCCGCACTGCACCGGCAGGTGCAGGTGCTTGCAGATCTTCGGCTGCGCCGCGATGGTGTCGATGAGCTTGAAGCTGGCATCCTTCGGGTGGCTGGTCATGAAGCGGATGTGATAGTCCCCCGGGACGGTGCAGAGCAGGTTCAGCAGGTCGGAAAAATCCACCTGCTCTTCAAGGCCCTTGCCGTAGCTGTTGACGTTCTGGCCCAGCAGGGTGATCTCCTTGTAGCCTGCCTCTACGAGGCCCTTGAACTCGGCGAGGATGTCGCCGGGCTTCCGGCTCTTCTCGCGGCCGCGGACGTAGGGCACGATGCAGTAGGTGCAGAAGTTGTCGCAGCCGTACATGATGGGCAGCCATGCGCGGAACTCGCTCTCGCGGCGGATGGGGATATTCTCCACGATGACGGGGCGCTGGGCCGGCTCCATCAGCACCCGCTTGTGCTTTTGCAGCTTCTGGGCGATGAGCTGAGGCAGGGTGTCGATGCCGTCCACGCCGAAGACGAGGTCAACGTAGGGGTAGCTCTGGCGCAGCTTCTCCACGACGTGCTTCTGGTTGGCCATGCAGCCGCAGAGTCCGATGATGAGGCCGCGCTTTTTCTCCTTCAGGCCCTTGAGGGCGCCCACGTTGCCGAAAACGCGCTGCTCGGCGTGCTCACGGACGGCGCAGGTGTTGAAGAGGATGAGGTCGGCATCCTCGGGCTTGTCGCACAGGCCGTAGCCGATGTCCATCAGCACGCCCTTGATGCGCTCGCCGTCGTTGACGTTCTGCTGACAGCCGTAGCTGTGGACGAAGGCCAGCGGCGGGGTGTCATAGGCCAGCTTGACCAGCTCAGCCGCCGCGTTGTTATGTTCAAATGCTATGTACTCCAATGGAACCATCCTTCTCTGCCGCCGCACACCGGCGGCAGACATCGTTATACTATAAAAAGCTCCTTATAGTATACCCTTTTTGGCCTTGGAGGGCAAGAGCTTATTTTTACTGTGCCTGCTTGGCGGCGCAGGCCTCGCACAGGCCGAACAGCACCACAGCGCAGTCCTCCACGACACCCTTCTGGTGGCGCACCAGCTTCATCACCTGCTTTTCGTCCACGTCGGCGTCCACGACACCGCCGCAGCAGTTGCAGTAGAGGTGGCTGTGCCAGCACAGCGTGTGGTCAAAACGGTCGGCCTTGCCCGGGATGGAGACGCGGCGGACGCGGCCCGCCTCCACGAGGCTGTTGAGGTTGCGGTAGACGGTGCCGAGGCTCAGGCCGGGGCACTCCCTGGCCGCAAGGTCAAAAATCTCTTCTGCGGTGGGGTGGTCGCACAGCTGCTCCACCTTCTGCAATACCAGCTCGCGCTGCTTGGAATAACGCATGGTCTTTCTCCTTTTTCTTATCGTTTTGGGTCCGGATCAAGGCCGGGGTCAGAGCTTGTCCTCCCCTTTGATCTTTGCCCAGTAGGCCCGGGCAGCCTGTTCGGTGCGGTTGTCTCCGAACGTATAGTATTTCACATCCTTGAGCACATCCGGCAGATACTGCTGCTCGACCCAGTGGTTCTCAAAATCGTGGGCGTACTTGTAGTTCTGGCCCTTGACTGCCGCATCCTCGCCGTCGAAGTGCTTGTTCTGGAGCTGGCGCGGGATGGGGCCGGTGCGGCCCGCCTGCACGTCGGCGATGGCGGCGTTGATGGCGTCGTGGGCGCTGTTGGACTTGGGGCTGGTGGCCACGAGGATGACGGCATCCGCCAGCGGGAGACGGGCTTCGGGCAGGCCCACCATGTTGGCGGCGTCCACCGCCGCCTTGACGATGGGGATGATCTGCGGGTATGCAAGGCCCACATCCTCACAGGCGCAGACCATGAGGCGTCGGCAGGCCGAGGGCAGGTCGCCTGCTTCCAGCAGACGGGCCAGATAGTGGAGGGCGGCGTTGGGGTCAGAGCCGCGCATGGACTTCTGGTAGGCTGAGACGATGTCGTAGTGGTCGTCGCCGTCCCGGTCGTACCGCATGGCGGTGCGGCGGGTGACCTGCTGCACCATCCCGAGGGTGACGTGCTTTTCCCCCTCGTCCACAGGGGCCGCCGTCACCACGAAATCGAGGCAGCCCAGCGCCTTGCGCAGATCGCCCCCCGCGCTCTCGGCGAGGTAGGCACAGGCGTCCTCGTCCATCGTCACGGGCTGCGGCTCGGACGCCGAGAGCTTTTTCAGGGCGTTGCGGATGCCCCGCTCCACATCGGCGGCAGAGAGAGGCTTGAACTCGAACACGGTGCAGCGGGACAGCAGCGCATTATAGATGTAAAAGTAGGGGTTCTCCGTCGTGGAGGCGATGAGGGTGACAGAGCCGTCCTCGATACACTCCAAGAGGCTCTGCTGCTGCTTTTTGTTGAGGTACTGTATCTCGTCGAGGTAGAGCAGGATGCCCCCTGCCCCGGCCAGTGTGCCGATGTCCTTCAGCACGGCCTTGATGTCGCCGGTGCCGCAGGAGGTGCCGTTGAGCTTATGGAGGGTCATCCCGCTGTTCTCGGCGATGATGCGGGCCACGGTGGTCTTGCCCGTGCCGGAAGGGCCGTAGAAGATCATGTTGGGGATGCGGCCGCTCTCGATGGTGCGGCGGAACACCTGCCCCTCGGCCAGAAGATGCTGCTGGCCGCAGACATCGGCCAGCGTTTTGGGGCGCAGACGCTGCGCCAGCGGTTCGTTCATGGGTCTTCCCTCCAAGCATAGGATGCGGTTCGTTCTTTTTTCTAGTATAGCGCATTTTACACGCCGGGGCAAGAGAAATAATAAAAATGATTCTCAGATAATCCGCAAAGGATTTACAAATTTCGCAAAACGTGATATGCTTGTACCATTCCAGTCAAGAATCGAGGGAGAGCATATGCGCGGAAAGACCGCTGCCGCCGAAGACCTGACGGCCAAGAAGGAACTGGCGCTGGAGGTCATCCGGCGGCTCAAGGCCGAATACCCCGACGCAGGCTGTACGCTGGACTACGACCATGCGTGGCAGCTTCTGGTAAGCGTCCGGCTGGCGGCCCAGTGCACCGATGCCCGGGTGAACGTGGTAGTGCAGGACCTGTTTGAAAAATATCCGTCGGTGGCCGCGCTGGCCGAAGCCGAGCCGGAGGACATCGAGGCCATCGTCAAGCCCTGCGGGCTGGGCCGCAGCAAGGCCCGGGACATCTCGGCCTGTATGCGCAGGCTCCGGGACGACTACGGCTGCAAGGTGCCCACCACCTTCGACGAGCTGCTGGCCCTGCCCGGCGTGGGCCGCAAGAGCGCCAACCTCATCATGGGCGATGTGTTCGGCAAGCCCGCCATCGTCACCGACACCCACTGCATCCGGCTGTGCAACAAGATCGGCCTCGTGGATGGCATCAAGGAGCCGCAGAAGGTGGAGATGGCCCTGTGGAAGATCATCCCGCCCGAGGAGGGCAGCGACCTGTGCCACCGCTTCGTGATGCATGGCCGTGCTGTCTGCAGCGCCCGGAAGCCCGAATGCGAAAAGTGTTGCCTCTCTGACATCTGCCGCTATGCGCGGGAAGAAGCGGCATCCATTGGATAAAGCAAGGAGGTTTTGCTTATGTTCACTCTGACGATCTTACTTATCCTCGCCATTATGGTCGCCCTGTTCGGCTGCCTGATGGGGCTTTTTTCGATCATCGGCCTCTTCTTTTCCCTGCTGACCGGTATTCTGGTCGGCGCACTGGCCGGTTATCTTGCCAGCCGCTTTATGGGCACGCAGACTTCGTTCCTGCGCAATGTCGTTCTGGGCGTTCTGGGCAGCTTTGTCGGCGAGTTTCTGTTCGGGATGTTCCACATCTACGCCACCGGCAGCTTCAGCTCCTTCGTCATCTCGGTCGTGGGCACCTGTGTCTGCATCTGGATCGACAACAAGCTGTTCCACTGAGCCGTCTGTCTTGAAAAAGCCGCAGCTTTCGGGGGTGAAAGCTGCGGCTTTTTCGTCTCAGTGGAATCGAATGTCATTTTCCGGCAAACTATGCTATAATAAGCGTTGTGTTTGAAATTGGAAAGGAGCTTTTCTCATGGAAACAACGCATGAGTCGTCGAGACAGACCCTCCGCTCCGCACAGCCCTCCAAGCCCTACGCATTCAGCCGCAAGGTGTTCTGCGAGGGGATGCGGGACGGTGTGCCCATTGCGCTGGGATATTTTGCGGTGTCCTTCTCGCTGGGCATCGCGGCCCGGACGGCGGGCTTCACGCCCCTGCAGGGCTTCGTGGCCAGCCTGCTCAACAACGCTTCGGCCGGCGAGTACGCGGCCTTCGCCCTCATCGCCAGCGGTGCGACCTATCTGGAAGTGGCCATCATCACCCTCATCGCCAACGCCCGCTATCTGCTGATGAGCTGTGCGCTGGCCCAGCGGTTCGCCCCGGGCACCCCCTTCTTCCACCGCCTCATCATCGGCTACGACGTCACCGATGAGCTGTTCGGCATCACCATCGCCCGGCCCGGCTACCTGAACCCCTTCTACACCTACGGCGCCATCGCGCTGGCCGCCCCGGCGTGGGCCTCGGGCACGGCGCTGGGCATCATCGCAGGCAATCTGCTGCCTCTGCGGGCCGTCAGCGCCCTCAGCGTGGCGCTCTACGGGATGTTCCTCGCCATCATCATCCCCCCGGCCCGGAAGGATAAGGTCGTCGCCGGGCTGGTGGTCCTCAGCTTCGCGCTGAGCTTCGTCTGCACCTACCTACCGGGCATCTCCGCCTTTTCGGACGGCACCCGCACCATCCTTCTGACGGTGGCGATCTCCTGTGCCGGAGCGCTGCTGTTCCCCATCAAGACCCAGAGTGAGGAGGCTGAACAATGATCCGCAGCAACTGGCTTTACATCGCGGTGATGTTCGCGGTGTCCTACACCATCCGCATCCTGCCCCTGACCCTCATCCGCAAGCCCATCCGGAATCAGTTCATCCAGTCCTTCCTCTACTATGTCCCCTACGTCACGCTGGCGGTCATGACCTTCCCGGCCATCGTCAACGCCACCCAAAGCCCGGTGGCCGGTGCGGCAGCGCTGGTGGTGGGCATCGCTGCGGCATGGTACGGGGCCAGCCTGTTTCAGGTGTCGGTGGCCTGCTGTGCCGTCGTCTTTGTGCTGGAACTGTTTCTTGTCCGGTGAGGTGACGACCTGATGAAAAAGATCCTCGTGACCGGCGCAGGCGGCTTCGTAGGCGCGCGCATTCTGGAGATGTGGCGCGGCCGGTTCGAGCTTTCCGCCTTTCCGCCCGATTTTCTGCGTACCGCCGACGAGACCGCCGTGCGCCGCTTCATCACTGCAGAGCACCCGGACGTCATCGTCCACACCGCAGCCCTCTCCAACACGCAGGTCTGCCAGCAGCATCCAGAGGAGTCCTTCCGGGCCAACGTCCTGCTGCCCGAGTGGGTGGCAGCGGCGGCAGCGGAGACCGGCGCAAAGCTGCTCTCCTTCAGCTCCGATCAGGTCTACGCAGGGGTGCAGCAGCCCGGGCCTCTGGCCGAAGCGCTGCCCCTCTCCCCCGCCAATGTCTACGGCCGGCACAAGCTCGAGGCCGAGGCGCGGGTGATGGCCCGCTGCCCGGACGCTGTGGCGCTCCGCTTACCGTGGATGTACGATCTCCCGGGCGGTCGGCTGCCCATCCGGGGCAATCTGCCGCTGAACCTTCTGCAGGCCGCGAAGACCGGCGAAGTGCTGCACTTTTCCCACCGCGACCACCGGGGCGTGGGCTATGTGCGGGAGGTCATCGCAAACCTTCTCCTCGCGATGGCGCTGCCCGGCGGCGTCTACAACTTCGGCAGCGGGAACGACAAGGATATGGTCGATACTGCGCTGTATTTCGCACACCTGCTCCAAGTGGATGTGCGCATCGAAGAAACGGACTTTGTCCGAAACCTCGTGATGGACGGGCAAAAGCTGCAAGAACATGGCATCGTGTTCCGGTCTACGCAGGGGGCATTCCGTCGGTGCCTTGCAGATCACGGGATGGACATTTGATACACAGACAGCAAAACAGGCTCTCCTTTTGGGAGAGCCTGTTTTGCTTATTTCCACAGCTGTTCTGCCACCAGCTCCAGCACACTTCCGGCGATGCAGCGGGCTTTGTCCGAGATGAGGAAGCAGTTTTCCAGCTCCTCGCGGCGGGGGTCCACGTCGGCCACCTTGAAGCCCATCGTGACGGGATACCCGTCCCGCAGCAGGCCCCGCAGGATGCCCCCGATGCAGGTCGTAACCGGGGTGCGGGTGCCGTCAAAGGCCTCGATCTCGGCGATGACGTCGCCCGACTCCACAACATCGCCGATGGCGCGCAGCTCATGGAAGATGCCTTCCCGCGCTGCGCGGACGACCCGCTCTGCGCTGTAGCCGCCGATGACGCCGGGGACGCCGGTGTTCGGGACGGCGATGCCCTCCCGGATGATGCGTCCCAGACGATGGCCGCGCTTGGTCTCCACCACGAAATCAACGTCCTCCCCCGCAGTGAAGCCCGGGCCGAGGGCGATGGTCAGCGGGGCCATATCCCGCGTCGTGCCGAGATTTTTCTTCGCAAGGATGGCGTCCACGACAACGGCGGGCCGCACCTGCGGGATCAGCGCTCCCTTCGGGTCCACCATCACCGGCACATCGCCGCGGCACCAGACGACCACGGCCTCGTCCAGCGTCTGCACGAGGGTGGCACGCATCCCTTCTACGACCGCCTCGCCCTGATAGACGGCCTCGCTTACCGAGACCTGACGGCGGATGGCGGCGGGCTGTTCCGCTTCCAGCACGAGCACCTTCAGCCCCGCCGACCACAGCCGGTGGATGGTGCCGGTGGCAAGGTCGCCGCCGCCCCGCACAAGGATGACTTCATCACGCTTCATCGCTCTTTTCCTCCTTGAGCAGCTGCAAAAATACCTTCATGGAACCACCGCAGGCTGCAAGCGCCGCATCGTCCTCCTGCGCGCTGGCCGAATACTCCGCCAGCTGACAGGGTGCGGCCTCGCCTGCCTGCATTTTGGATGCAAGCTGTTGGATGCGGTACTCCATGATGCCGCCGCCCACGCTGCCGACGCACTTCCCATCCGGCAGCATCAGCATCTTTGCACCCACCTCCCGGGGGGTCGAGCCGTGGCGGGAAACGATGGTCACGAGGACAGGGGGCGTCTCCTGCCCGGCGCAGGCGTCCAGCGCGTTCAACAGGGCGGGCGGGAAGCCCTCGGTCTGCTGACGGCTGTTTTTCAGTTGGACGATCTCGGCGAGGATGGACAGGGCGATCTCCGGCGCGGTCTGGCCTCCGATGGCAAGGCCGATGGGGGCATGGAGCCCCTCGACCCGCACGGGGTCGGCCCCGGCCTCGGTGAGCTGACGCCGGACGAGGGCCGCGCGGCTCCTGCTGCCCAGCATACCGACGTAGGCGGATCGTTTTTTGCATATCTCCGTGAGGCATTCCACGTCGAAGGCGTGGGCACGGGTAGCTACGACAAAGTAGGTCTCCGCGCTGCCCTCCACCCGGGCGAGCGTCTCCGCGTAGGGGCCGCAGAGCACCGTTTCCGCCCCCGCGCGGCGGAGGGCGTCGGCGTAGTCGGGGCGCTCCTCCAGCCCGGTGACAGGCAGGCCCAGCATGACGGCCAGCCGGACGACGCTCTCGGCCACATGGCCTCCGCCGCAGAGGACAAGCCGGGGCGTACCGCCAAACTTTTCCACGAAGACACGCACGCCCTCCAGCGTCAGGAGGCTGCTGGCTCCGCACCCGGCCAGTGCCGGGAGATTCCGGGCCAGCAGACCCTCGGGCTTCGGGGGCCAGACCGGCGCACCCTCACAGAGCAAAAGCCTCTGCCCCTGCTCGGGGCCTTCCAGCACAGATGCCAGAATATGCTGGCCCTGTGTGGTGCGCAGCGCTTGTGCAAACTCACGAATCGACATAGAACTTCTCCTTATGGAGTTTTATTGCATGACCGGCGTTGCGGCGTCGTAGCCTGCACCGTCCAGCCGGGAGTTCCAAGCCTCCCAGTCCTCCGGCAGCATCCGCCAGCCGAGGCCGCAGCCCGCCGTGATCTCGCTGGGCAGCGGGATGATGCGCCCCGGGATGCCCCGGGCGGCGCACTCCTTCTCCCAGCCCATCGCGCGGGCGGTGGAGGCAAATGAAAGCACGATATATTGTCTCTTTTTCCGCATCTCACAGTTCCTCGGCCAGCTGACAGACCGCCTCGGCAGCCTCGAACACCTCGGCCTCGGTGTTCTGATGGGAAAAGCTGAACCGCACCATCCCCTGTTCCGCCGTGCCGAGGGCCTTGTGGATGAGGGGGGCACAGTGCGCCCCAGCCCGGACACAAAGCTTATAATCCTCCCAGAGGATGTCGGCGGCGCGGGCAGCGTCCTCCTCGCCAAAGTTCAGCGAGACGATGGGGGCGCGGTCGGCCTCGGCGAAGCTGCCGTAGACCTTCACGCCGGGGGCATGGACGATCCGCTCATAGAACAGGTACGTCAGGGCCAGCTCCTTTTTGTGCAGAGCCTCGACGTCCTGCGACAGGAGCCACTCCACCCCTGCCCCGAGGCCTGCGAGACCGGGGACGTTCAGAGTCCCCGCTTCCAGCGCCGTGGGCATCTGGGACGGGTGGACCTCATCGAAGCTATGGATGCCGCTGCCACCCACCACAAGGGGACGGACGGCGAGGCCGGGCCGAACGTACAGCCCACCCGTGCCCTGTGGGCCGAGCAGTGCCTTGTGTCCGGTGAAGCAGAGGACATCCGCCCCCAGTGCCTGCACGTCGATGGGCCGCGCGCCTGCGGTCTGGGCCGCGTCCACGATAAGCGCAAGGCCGTGTTTTTTCGCAAAAGCAGAGACGAACGCAAGGTCGGTCAAGTTTCCGGTCACGTTCGAGGCGTGGGTCACGGCCACAAAGCGGGTGTTTGGGCGGAGAAGCCGTTCGAACTGGTCGTAGCGCAGCTGCCCGGCGTCGTCCACCTCCACGAAGCTGACCTGTGCCCCCTGCTCCCGCAGGCGGTAGAGGGGGCGCAGCACCGAGTTGTGCTCACAGACCGTCGTGATGACGTGGTCGCCGGGGCGGACAAGACCGGAGAGCGCCGTGTTCAGCGCCTGCGTCACGTTGGCCGCAAAGGCGATGCAGTCGGGGCTTTCGGCATGGAGAAGTGTTGCGAGAGCTTCCCGGGCGTGGTAGACGAGGCGGGCTGCGTGAAGGGTCGGCTCATGGGCACCACGGCCCGGGTTTCCCCCATGGGCCAGTGCATCCAGCACAGCCTGCCCCACGCAGGGCGGCTTCTGAAGGGTAGTGGCGGCGTTATCAAGGTAGATCACGGCTTGACCACGTTCCCGGCAGTGAGCATTTTTTCTGCAATGACGTACATATTCGTCACGCCGCCCACGGCCAGCTGCTCGGTCAGGCCGTAGAAGTTCAGGCAGGTGCCGCAGGTCAGGATCTCGACGCCCTCGGCCTCCAGTGCCTTGAGGTCATCCAGCATGGGCGAGCCTGCACAGGTGAGGTGAGCGCCGCCGTTGTAGAAGAGGATGGTCTTGGGCTGCTTGTCCTGCTGGGTCAGCGAAAAAACGAAGGCCTTCAGCAGGGTCTTGCCCAGCTCCTCCGCACCCTCTCCCATCTTGTCGGACGCGATGGCCACTACCGTGTCGGTGCGGGCGTCGGGGGTGCAGACCGGGGCTTCCGCCTCGGCCTCGACCGGCTCGCCCACCGTGAGGAGGACGCGGTACTCCCGCTCGCCCAGCTTCTCTGCGGCGGACTGGCAACCCTTCTGTTTGGCCATTTTCGTCAGGTTCTGGACGGCGATCTCATTGTCCACCAGCACCTCCACCTCGCCTGCGCCAGCCAGCGCGGCAATGGCTTTCTTTGCCTTGACCACGGGCAGCGGGCAGGCGTCTCCTCTGGCATCCACTCTCAGCATGATTTTTCCTCTCTATCGTACATTTTATTCCGGATAAGACACCAATATCTCGGTGTCCTGTCTCTCTGTGATCTCGCCCACGATGGCTGCGGGCAGGCCAACCCTCTTCAGCTCTGTCTCGAGCGGAGCCGCGTCCTCCGGCGCGACCGCCAGCAGCAGGCCGCCCGAGGTCTGAGGGTCGAAAAGGATCTCCTCCATGGCGAAGGGCACCCCCTCGAACCGGACGAAGGGGCCTGTGTGGTTGCGGTTTCGCTGACCGGCGGCGGTAAAAAGACAGTCGTCCGCTGCCTGCCACGCACCGGGCAGGACGGGCACGGCACTGGCGTCGATCCGGCAGGACAGCCGCCCGCCCATCATCTCGTGGAGATGGCCGAGGAAGCTGAACCCGGTGACGTCGGTGGCGGCGTGGACGGCGTACCGGCGGCTGCATTCCGCCGCGGACTTGTTCAGGGTCGTCATGGAGGCCACCGCAGCGTCCATCGCGCCGGGGGCGGCCTCACCCACCCGGTTGGCGGTGCAGATGAGGCCGACGCCCAGCGCCTTGGTCAGGATGAGCTTGTCGCCGGGCTTTCCGGTGTCGTTGGCGGTAAGGCGGCGGGGGTCTACGAGTCCGATGACGGACAGGCCGTACTTCACGCCGGTGTCGGCGATGGAGTGCCCTCCCGCGAGGATGCCCCCCGCTTCGGCCACCTTTTCCGCGCCGCCGCGCAAGATCTCGCCGAGGACGTTCAGGTCCATGCTCTCCGGGAAGCAGACAAGGTTCAGCGCGGTCTTCACCTCGCCGCCCATGGCGTAGACGTCGCTGAGGGCGTTCGCCGCCGCGATCTGCCCGAAGGTGTAGGGGTCGTCCACCATGGGCGGGAAGAAGTCCACCGTCTGCACCAGCGCGATCTCGTCGGTGATGCGGTAGACGGCGGCGTCGTCCCGGCTGTCATAGCCCACCAGAAGGTTCGGGTCCGGCTCGCCCCGGGGCAGTTTTTCCAGAATATGGCTCAGCACTCCTGCGCCGAGCTTGGCGGTACAGCCGCCGCCCGTGCAGAAGATGATTTTATCCTCCTGCGCCATCAGGCCCTCTCTCCTTCCTCAAAATGGGTCAAAAATCCCGATACATTGTAGGTTTCTTTCAGAATCGCCAGCGTTCTCTCCCCCGCTGCGCGGCACGGGGCGTCGTCGGCCTGATTGAGGATGACATAAAATGCCCGGGTGCCGACATTCTTTCTCCCGCCTGCGCCGCTTGCCAGCAGCTTTGCCAGCCGCTCAGGTGTCAGAGAGGCTTCGGGCGGCACGCCCAGCAGGGTGCAGGCCGCATCCAGCCGGAAGCAGACCTCCGCGAGAGGCCTGCCCAGAGCTGACAGCCCGGCCACGACCAGCACGATGTCGCTTTCGGGCAGGAGCACCGGCTCATGGGCCGCCGGGGCCTTGCAGGGGCGATGCTTCGCGCCGTCGGCTTCGAGAAGGACGGTATCGGCCCCGGCCATCCATCCGGACAGGCCGGGCGGCTGGGTCAGCTTGCCGTTTTCGGCGGGCGAACCCGCCACGGCATAGATCCCGGCCTGCCAGAGGGCATCCCGCACGACCTCATCGGAGGCGTAATTCTCGCTGGAGCGCTGGATGTGGGTGGTGGTGGAGACCAGCACCCTCTGCCCCTCGGCGGCGCAGAGGCGGGCCATCCCGTAGAGAAGCGTTGTCTTTCCGCCGCCCCCCACGAGGGAGACGACATGGCCCTTCTCCCGCAGGAAGGGCAGCGCCTCGAGGCCGTTCATCAGACTTCGCCTGCTTGTTCGGCCACAGCCATAGCGACCTTCTCGGGGGTGATGGGCAGCTCGTAGAAGCGGGTGCCGATGGCGTTGTAGATGGCGTCCGAGATGGCGGGCAGCGGGGTGTTGATGACCACCTCGCCGATGGATTTCGCACCGAAGGGGCCGTTCGGCTCATAGCTGTTCTCGAACTCGACCCGGATATGGCCTACGTCGGCGCGGGTGGGGATCTTGTACTGCATGAGCGAATTTTCCATGGGCCAGCCCCGCTGGTCGTAGGTGATGTTCTCGGTGAGGGTCATACCGATGCCCTGCAGCAGACCGCCCTCGGCCTGCACCCGGGTAAGGTTCGGGTTGATGGGGGTGCCGCAGTCCACGCAGGCGTCGAACTCCAGCAGCTTCACCTCGCCGGTCTCGGTGTCCACCTCTACCTCAGCCGCGCCCACCATGTAGGGCGGAGGCGACAGGGGCGACATATGGGTCTCCGTGACCTCCAGCGGCACATCGTGGCCGAACATGGAGGCCGTGGCGATGTCGGCCAGCGGGACGCTCCGGGCGGGGTCGGCAGAGGCAAACACCGTCTTACCGTCAAATTCCACGTCGCTCTCCCCGCAGCCCAGCAGCTGCGCGCCCAGCTTGCAGATCTGACCGCGCAGCTTCAGGGCGCACTTCTCGACGGCCTTACCGGTGATGTAGGTAGTGCTGGACGCATAGGAGCCGGAGTCGTAGGGGGAGGTGTCGGTGTCGGCACCGTAGACGGTGATGTCGTCCATGCCGCATTCCAGCACCTCGGCGGCGATCTGGGCCAGCGTGGTGTCACAGCCGGTGCCCATATCGGCAGCGCCGATGAGGAGGGTATAGAAGCCCTCATCGTTGATCTTCAGGGTGGCGCTGCCCACGTCCATGCCGGAGATGCCAGAGCCCTGCATCGCCATGCCCATGCCGACGGCACGGATCTTCCCGTTGCCCATATCGCGGCGAGGGTACTTTTCGTCCCAGTTTATCATCTCGTGGACCTTCGCAAGGCACCGGTCGAGGGCGCAGCTGGTGTTCACCGCGCCGTAGTAGGCGGGCATGACCTGCCCCTCCTTCACGATATTCATTTTCCGGAGCTTGAAGGGGTCCATATGGAGCTTTGCGGCCAGCTCGTTGACGGCGGATTCCACCGCAAACAGGCCCTGCGTCGCGCCGTAGCCCCGGTAGGCACCCGCCGACATATGGTTGGTGTACACCACGTCATAGGTAAAGCGGAAGGCCTCGGCCCTGCCGTAGAGGGGGATGGATTTATGTCCCGAAAGGCCCACCGTCGTGGGGCCGTGCTCGCCATAAGCGCCGGTGTTGGAGAGGGTGTAGAGGTCGAGGCCGCGGATGGTGCCGTCCCTGTCCGCGCCGAGGCGGAGGTGGATCTCCATCTCGTGGCGGGGGGTGGAGGCGATCTGGCTCTCCTCCCGGGTGAAGATGAGCTTGGAGGGCTTTTTGGTCTTCCACGTCACGAAAGCCGGGTAGACCTCACAGACGGCGGTCTGCTTCGCGCCAAAGCCGCCGCCGATGCGGGGCTTCGTCACCCGCACCATGGACTTCGGGATGTGGAGGGCGTTGGCGATGATGCGGCGGGCGTGGAAGACGATCTGGGTCGAGCTGAGGACGTTCAGACGGCCATAGAGGTCGATGCTGCAATAGGTGCGGAAGGTCTCCATCATGGCCTGCTGGCAGGCTTTGGTGTGGTAGACATGGTCGATGACGATGTCACAGTCGGCCAGCACCCCGTCGATGTCGCCGTCGCTGCACTCGTCGTGGGCGCAGAGGTTGCGCTTGTTGTCCGCGCCCACGGGGCACAGGCTCTCCCAGTTGTCCTCGGGGTGGACGAGGATGGGGTTGTCCTTGGCGGTGTGATAGTCCAGCACCGGCTCCAGCACCTCATAGACGACCTTTATCAGTTTCAGCGCTTTATCGACGCATTTGTCGTCCTTGCCCGCCACGATGGCCACAACGTCGCCCACGAAGCGGACGTGGCGGTCGATGAGGAGGCGGTCGTAGGGGCTGGCCTCCGGGTAGGTCTGGCCTGCCTGCGTGTAGCGGCGGGCGTCCTGCGGCACATCCTCCCATGTAAAGATGGCCTCGATGCCGGGCACCTTCTTGGCCACAGCGGTGTCGATGCTCTTCACGATGGCGTTGGCGTGGGGGGAGCGCAGGAGCTTGACGATGAGGCAGTCGGCGGGGACGAGGTCGTCCATATAGACGGGCTGGCCCGTCACCAGCTGCATGGCGTCCTTCTTGCGGAAGGGTCTGTTGACCGTATTCATTCTGCCGCCTCCTTCTTGGCTTTTTTCCATGCGAGGAAGTTCTGGATGCCCCGCAGCTGGCCCTCATAGCCCGAGCAGCGGCAGAGGTTTCCGGCGAGATATTCCTTGATCTCCTCCTCGGTGGGATATTCCTTCTCCCGGAAGAGGGCGAGGGCGTTCATGATGAAGCCCGGGTTGCAGAAGCCGCACTGCTCTGCACCCTGATCGGCGATGAAGGCGCCGAACTCGGCGGCTTCGTCCTGCAGGCCCTCGAGGGTGGTCACTCTGCGGCCGTCGGCCCGGACGGCGAGGACAGAGCAGGACAGCACCGGCTTGTCGTCGAGAAAGACGGTGCACAGGCCGCAGTTGGAGGTCTCGCAGCCCCGCTTGACGCTCAGGCAGCCGTGGCTGCGCACAAAGTCGATGAGCAGCGCGTCAGGCGCAACGTCGGCGGTGAGCTTCTTATTATTTAAGGTAAGTGTGATCTGCATGGTGTTCCCCTTCCTCAGCCTTCCAGACGGCAGACGGCGCGTTTGGTCAGCACGCCGGCCAGATGGCGGCGGTACGCGGCGCTGCCCCGGATGTTGCTTTCGGTCTTGATGTCTGCTTTCACCTCAGCGGCGAAGCGGGTGGCGAAGGCCTCGGCGGTCTCCCCTGCCTGCGGTGCGGCGGTGTAGAGCACGGCCTTGCCCGGGCGTGCGCCGAGGGCGGCGCGGATGCTGCCGTCGGCAAGGCGGGCGGCGGCGCAGGTCAGCACCGGGAAATCGGTCTGGCTGTTGCGCACCGACTGGTAGCAGAAGCGGGCGTGCTCCTTCGGCACGAGGACCCGCACGAGGATGTCCCGGTCATAGGGGCGCTGGGCGTACTCCGAAAGGGGCACGACGCCACCCTTGTACAGCTCCACCGAGGCGTTCAGCGCAAGGAAGATGGTCAGCACGTCCGAAAAGCCGAAGCGGCTGTAAAGGCTGCCGCCCACGGTGGCGAGGTTGCGCAGCTGGACGCCCACGATGTGGCGCACCGACTCCCGCACTGCGCCCTCGGTGTAGGCGGCGAGGCCCTCGTGCAGCTCGAGCTGGCGCAGCGTCACCATCGCACCGATGGCAAAGCCCTCCTCCGTCTCCTCGATGGTATCGAGGCCGAGGCCCGACAGGTCGATGGCAGTGCCCACATTGATGTTCTCCATCTTGAGCCAGATCATGCCGCCGAGGACACGGTTCTGCTTTTTCTGGTTGAGCTGCCACGCCTCCTCGAGACTTTCGGCCTTTTTGTATTCCCGAATGGTCATCATTTTGCTGTTTCCTCTCTTTTTTGGCCTTTTGCTTTTATTCTATCACAAAATCCGCTATAATGCCACTGTAGCGATTCAACTTTTCCATGCAGGGGAGGACGGGACGATGGAACAGACGAAGCAGGCGGCGGTGGGCTGCGTCATCATGGCGTCGGGGCGGGCGGTGCGCTTCGGCTCGGATAAACTTCTGGCCGACTTCGGCGGCGCGCCCCTCATCGCCCGGGCGCTGGCCGTCACGGCCTCCCCCGCCCTTGCGGCCCGGGTGGTCGTCACCCGATCGGCAGAGGTGGCGCGTCTCGCCCGGGCGGCGGGTGCAACGACCGTCCTCCACAGCCTGCCGGGCCGGAACGACACCGTCCGCCTCGGCCTTGACGCGCTGCTGGGCGAGTGCCCCGGCCTCGGGGGGTGCATCTTCCTGCCCGGCGACCAGCCGCTGCTGCGGCGGGAGAGCCTCGAGGCCATGGTGCGCGACTTCCACGCGCAAAAAGAAACAGAACGGGTCATCCTCCGTCTGGGCTGGCGCGCTGGGGGCGCAGAGCCTCTGCTGGGGAGTCCCGTCCTGTTCGGAAGCGGTCATTTCGACGCCCTGCGCGCCCTGCCCGAGGGCAGGGGCGGCGGCGTAGTCATCCGCCAGCACCCCGGCTACATCCGGGCCGTGTACGCCCAGAGCGCCGAGGAGCTGGAAGATGCGGATACGGTGGAGCGCTTAGAGGCGCTGAAGCGTTTCCTCTGAGCCGTCCAGCGCCTTTTTCAGGTTTGCCAGCACCTTCTCGCTCAGCAGCACGAAGGCCTGCTTGGTGCGTCCGGCCGAGACGCCCGGGCTGTGGACGTTGGGACGGGCGAAGAAGCCCTCGCTCACCGGGCCGGCGGCGGCGTAGGTGTCGCAGAAGAAGTAGGTGCCGGGCTTGTCCAGCCACGCTTCGAGGGCGGCGGAGTCGAAGCCGGGGCCGATGGAGGTGTTGAAGAGTACCTTGCCCTCCCCCAGCGCCTCAAACTCCGGCCCGCCCAGCAGCAGGACGTTCTTGTTCAGGCAGGTAAAGACCACCTCGCTGTCCCGCAGAAGAGCGTCCAGAGGCTTGTACTTCATGCCCGCAGCCTCGGCGTCCGGCTTGCGGCTGCGGCTGTAATAAGAGATGTCCGCGCCGAGGAAGGCCAGCGCGTCGGCGATCATCCGGCCCGAGACGCCCAGACCCACGACGCCCACCCGGAGGCCGAAGATCTCTACCGGCTCGTCCCGGAGCATCGGCATCCCGAAGCCGTGGAGCAGGCCGGTCAGCTCGTGGAGGACATATTCCACCACGCCCCGGTCGCCGTAGTCCCGGATGCCCAGCACCCGGATGCCCTTTTCCCGGGCAAAGGCGATGTCCACGTTCGCGCTCTTCTCGGAGTAGAGGCTGCAGCACATCCCGATGTAGCGCAGATCGGGGCAGCGGGCGATGACGTCCCGGCCCATGCGGGAGGTATAGCTCAGGAGCACCGCGTCGGCGTCCCCGATGCGGCGGACGATCTCGTCCGCGTCGGCGGGGACGTCCCGGAAGAGCACGACCTCCCTAGCGTACTGATGCAGGGCCTCTTCCGCCGAGGGGATGAGGCTGACCGGCTCGATGGCGACCAGTTTCTGGAACATAGCGCTTTCCCTCCTTATTTAATAGAAGCAGACCGGCGAGGCGAGGTTGCGCAGCAGGGCCACGGCGCTCCACCCGGCGATGGCGCTGGTGGAGGAGCAGATGTCCACCACAGCCTTGACGCCCTCGATCTCAGCGGTGATGCAGTGGTCGTCGCCCACCCAGCCGGGGACGGAGTGCATGGTCACGCCGGTGACGTCCGGGCCGGTGGTGGCCAGCGAGGTGGCCACGGCGACGTTCACCCGGCGGGGGAAGGTAGCGATGGCCTCCTTGGCACTGCCGGTGAAGACAGTGGTCTTTTCGGTGTCAGTCAGCAGATGGTCGGCCCAGACGGGGGTGTTGCGGAAGCCCTTCGCGCCGGTGTGGGTCTCGATACCGGCCTTTTCGTCCAGCTTCTGGGCCTCAGCCATGAGGGTGACGGTCTGCAATACGTCGAAGCCGCCGATGGCACCGCTGGCCAGATGCACCTTGGCCCCGCCCTCCCGGGCCGCCTGCTTGACCTCCTCGTAGAAGGCGAGGTCGGCGAATGCACCGATGGACAGCACCACGAGGCTCACGCCCCGGCGCAGCACCGGCACCGCCATGGCCCGCACCTCCTCCACCGAGGCCGCCTCCACGATGTACTCCGGCTCCAGCGCCAGCAGGGCGTCCACGTCCGCGCAGGCCGCACAGCCCACGGCGGACGCCGTCTTCTCTGCCGAGGCGAAGGTGCGGCTGGTGACGCCCACCAGCTCGTAGTCTTCCAGCAGGCCCTTCTTCCATGCATCGGCCACAATGTTTCCGAGGAAGCCGCAGCCCACGATGCCAAATTTCGTTTTCATGATACCATTCTCCTTTTTCCCGCCCAGTCGGCGGGTTTTTCCTTTCCCAGTATACCATGTCTACCCCGGAAAAGCAAAAGCGGCGCTTCTTCTTCGCCAAAAGGCACTCTTTCTGTCGGATCTTCTCCATTCACGCAGGAAACAGGGCGATTCGCGCAGGTTTTCTTGATTTTTCCCCTCAGATGTGGTACATTCAGGGCAGTCAAATGTTCCCCGTTTTTACCATTTCTTTTCACCATTCAAAGGAGGTTTTTGTATGCTGTCTTATCGTAAGCTTGCGATGCGTGTTCTGGGTCGGCCTCTCCATACGGGGGGGGGGTAACGATTCACCCCGTCCGGCCTCTCAGCGGGCAGCGGCGCTTGTTCTGACCGCCGCAATGCTCACCACCTTGACCGCCCCGGCTTTTGCCGAGACATGGGACATCGAAAAAGGTGACATCACCGTGAAGGCGGGCAAGACCGAAGGAACGAACATGGTCTCACAGGGCGAGCAGAAGGATGTGGAGGACACCGGCACCGTCATCACCGGCAAATCAGACAAGAACACCGTGACCATCAAGGCCGAAAATGAGAATGATAAGGTTGAGGTCACGCTCAAGGATTTGAACATCGACGCCAGCAGAGGGAGCGAAGCCGCCGTGAGCGTGACCGGCAAGGGCGATACCAATATCGAGCTGGATGGCGACAACGAGCTGAAGAGCGGCGCTGGCCATGCCGGATTGGAGCACAACAAGACTGACACCAGCGGCGAACTGACCATTCAGGACAAAGATAAGAACGGCAGTCTGGAGGCTGTCGGCGGATTCAAAGGCGCTGGCATCGGCAGCGCTGGCAGCAATGACGCTCAGGTGAAAATCACTGGCGGCAATATCACGGCCACCAGTGACGATTGGGGTGCAGGCATTGGCAGTGGTTCCGACGGTACTGCTTATGTAGAGATCACTGGCGGCGAGATCAATGCAACCGGCGGTTATTTAGGCGCTGGCATCGGCGGCGGCTGCAACGGCAGCGGCAATGTGACCATCAGCGGCGGCGGCATCACTGCCGCAGGCGGTGAAGGCGCTGCGGGCATCGGCGGTGGTTATTATAACGGTGCGACCGTTACGATAACCGGCGACGCTGTTATTAAAAATGCATCCAACACGAAATACGGTGCAGGCATTGGCGGCGGTTATGGCTACGACGGTGATGTGACGATCTCCGGCAATGCAAAAATCGAGAATGCGACCGGCGGCTACGGTGCGGCAGGCATCGGCGGCGGCGCATTTAGTTCCCCCGATAAAATCGGCAACGGCAACGTGGTCATCAAGGAGAATGCCGAAATCGACAATGTGCAGGGCGGCGCCTATGGCGCAGGCATCGGCGGTGGTGTTTATGGTCTCGGCAATGTGACCATCGAGGGCAACACCAAAGTCAACGCTGCCGGAGGCGCAGGCGGCGCGGCCATCGGCGGCGGTGCTGGCGCTGAAAACAACAGCGATAACAAGGGCAATCAAATCACCATCAAGAGCAATGCGAACGGCAGTCCCACCGTCAAAGCGGTCGGCGGCGGTACAGATGAAAAGGAAAAAATCGTTATTGGCGGCGCAGGCATCGGTGCTGGCTGCGAAAGCGTTGCAGATGCCGACATCACCCTTGAGGGCAAAGTGACTATCACAGCCACCGCTGGAAAAGACAATGTTGCCATCGGTGCCAACGGCATCGAGCAGGAGTTCACCGGCCTTGCTGAGGGCAGCTCCATCACCCGCTCCGACTTCGAGGGCAACAACATCACCCTCCCCACCGACCCTGTTCCTGCGGTTCCCTCCGCGTCGGGCGGCGGCTCTGCGGACGCCTCTGTGCAGGAGTCGGTCTTCCCGGGCCTCGTCGTCACCGACAAGGACGGCCAGCGCATCTCCTACACCAGCATCCGGGGCAACAACGTCCTCTCTATCCGCGTCGGGCGGTTCACGGCCTCCCTCCGGGTCTCGCTGGCCACCCTGCGTCAGCTGCGGGCTGAGGGCATCGATACCATCACCTTCCAGACCATCCTCTGCTCCACCACCCTCTCGGTGGACGAGCTGCTGGCCATGGGCGGCGAGGACGCCGAGGCTGTCCTGACCCACCGGCTCACCGCTTCCAGCCTCACCGTGGGCTGAGGCGCTCTTGTCCCCCGATTCGTTTTGTGCTACACTATGGGCGTAGAAAAATCACACGCAAATCGAGGGAATAGAAACTATGGCTGGCGATCTTCACACCCATTCCACCTGCTCTGACGGCTCTGTGCCCATCCACCGTCTGCCCCTGATGGCAGCACGGCTGGGCCTGAGCGCTCTGGCCCTCTCGGACCACGACACCATCCTCAGCGCACAGTACGCCTACGACCACCCGGTGCAGGACGGCGTGCGGCTCATCCCCGCCGCCGAGCTGACCGGCTACGACTTCCAACGGAGCCACCGCGTCCACATTCTGGCCTTCTGGCCCGACCCCGACAGCCCCGCCCTGCGGCGGCACTGCGACATCATGCGCCAGCGCCGCAACGAGTGCGCCTTGCAGAGCTGCCGGGAGATCGAGGCGCTCTATCCCCAGTTCCGCACCGAGCAGGCGCTGGAGTACGCGCAGGACAGCGGCGTCCTCTTCAAGAGCGGCATCATGCAGGCGCTGCAGCAGCTGGGCCTGTGCGACGGCATCTACACCGGGCTGTACCATGAGCTGTTCGGCTGGGAGCCTCGGGGCAAATGCCTCCACTCCCCCGCCTACCCGCCGGTGCGGGAGGTGCTGGCCACGGCCAGAGCCTCCGGGGCGGTGGTGGTGTTCGCCCACCCGACGGTGTACAAGAGTATGCCCCTTGTGCGGGAGCTGGTGGCCGAAGGGGCCATCGACGGCATCGAGGTGGACCATCCCCGCAACAGCCCCGAGGACAGGGCCGAGTGCGCCGCCCTCTGCGCGGCCCACGGCCTCATCGTCACCGGCGGCAGCGACTTCCACGGCGCGAACCACGGCAAGCCCCACCCTGTGGGGGCCTGCGTCACTGCCGACGACCAGATCGCCCGGGTGGAAGCGCTGGCCCGCCAGCGCCGGGGCGGCACACTGTGACCGGGTCACATTGACATTTTCTGCCCTGCGGGTGTATAATACGACTGTCAATCGGCCATAGAGAGAGGATGTATGAATATGAGCAAGTCTTTCAGCTACCCCAACAAGGGCACCTGCTCCAAAGAGACCCACATCGTGCTGAACGATGACCACACCATCGAATCCATCGAAGTCGTCGGCGGCTGCAACGGCAACCTGAAGGGCATCAGCCGCCTGCTCAAGGGCATGAAGGCGGAGGATGCCATCGCCCGGATGGAGGGCACGACCTGCGGCCCCCGTCCCACCAGCTGCCCCGACCAGATCGCCCAGAACCTCAAGCGCGCTCTGGCGGAGCTGTAAAAAAACGGTCTTCGCGCCGGAATATCGCTGTACAAGATCGCCGGGAGCTGCCCGACAGCACCCCCGGCGATTTTTGATGCCGCATTACTTGACTTTGTCAAGTTAATGTGCTATACTGCATTCCACTCTAGAGAAGAAAGCGAGCTGAGCACATGGAGCCTTATACCGTATCCTCCCGCATCCTGACCCTGCACAGAGCCTTTGCCTCTTATACGAGCCAGCGCCTGCAGGAGCTGGGCCTGAACTTCGGGCAGATGTATTTCATCCTCTACGTCGGAAAGCACCCGGACTGCACCCCCTCGGAGCTGACCAAGGAGCTGCATCTGGACTGGGGGCACTCCCAGCGCAGCCTTGTCAAGCTGGTCGAGGACGGCTTTCTGACGAGGGAAAAGCCGGGGCGCAGCTACCGTCTGCGGCTGACTTCGCAGGGTGAACAGGCCTTTATGGTCTGTCACCGGGTCTTTGCCGACTGGGATGCGGAGGCGCTGAGCGGGCTGACGGCCCCGGAGCGGCAGCAGCTGCTGGCCCTCCTGCAAAAAGCAGCAAAAAAGAAAGGGTGAAACGATGTACGAAACGATTTTAAGCCCCGTTGACTATGGCGGGCTGCGGCTGAAGAACCGCATTCTTTTTGCGCCCACTACCTTCGGCCTGTCGGACGAGGAGACCCTTGCAAAATACCGCGCACTCGCCGAGGGCGGCTGCGCCATGATCATCGTCGGGGATGTCCCGGTGGGCAAAAGCAGGTTTGAGAAGTCGCTCTTCGATGCCAAGGGCTTTGCATTTTATCAGCAGCTCGCAGAGATCGCCCACGCCGCAGACTGCAAGCTCTGCGCCCAGCTCCACCAGAGCGACTCCGACCTGCTGGCGATGCTCAAGTACCTTCCCGCCCTCCTGACGAAGAAGCTCACCCCCGACCAGCTGCGGGAGAAGCTGAACGAAGCCGTCGGCCCCTACATCACCAAGATGCCCAAGCGCAAGATCCAGACCATCCTCGACGGGTTCGGGAAAGCCGCCCTGCTGGCCAGACAGGCGGGCTTCGACATGGTGCAGGTGCACGGCGACCGGATGTGCGGCAGCTTCAGCTCCGCTCTCTTCAACCATCGCACCGACGAATACGGCGGCAGCGCAGAGAACCGCGCCCGCT
Organism: Faecalibacterium butyricigenerans; assembly: GCF_020687345.1. Classification (NCBI taxonomy): domain Bacteria; kingdom Bacillati; phylum Bacillota; class Clostridia; order Eubacteriales; family Oscillospiraceae; genus Faecalibacterium; species Faecalibacterium butyricigenerans. The sequence goes on along the minus strand of NZ_JAJEQL010000015.1, from coordinate 5,746 downwards.
TTGCGGTGGAGGCCGTCCGGGCCGTCCGGACGGCTGTCCCGGGGATGCCCATTGATTACAAGCTGGCCGTCCGGCAGGAGGACCCGCACTTTGGCAACGCCGGTGTGGCGGAGGAAGAGCTTTCGGTCTTCGTCCCGCTGCTGGAACAGGCGGGCGTCACCAGCTTCCATGTGACGCTGGCAAACCACTCGGCCCTGGAGGACACCATCCCCCCGGCCAGCCATCCCTATTTCGGTCAGCCGGGGTGCTTCCTCAAGTTCTGCGACGAGGTGCGGCAGTATACCGCCCTGCCCCTCTGCGGGGTCGGCGGCCTGAACGACCCCGATTTCGTGGAGCAGCAGCTCGCCAGCGGGCGCATCCAGTGCGCCGCCATGAGCCGTCCGCTTCTGGCTGACCCGGACTTGGTGAACAAATTGAAAAATGGACAGGCAGCACAGATCCACCGCTGTGTTCGCTGCAACAAAAAGTGTCTGGGCGGGCTGATGGCCCATCAGGGCACCCGCTGCATCTACGATGCGCTGCGGGCGAAAGAAGCCTGAGCCGCCCGTACCATCATCATTTCAGAGAGCCAACGGCTCCAAAGGAGAAGCTATGCGCTACGCCATCGTATTCAGCAGCAAAACAGGCAACACGAAATTATTGGCAGACACCCTCCACGACAGTCTGCCGCAGGACGCCTGCTCTTATTTCGGCGCTCCGGGCCCCGCCGCTCTGGACGCCGACACCCTCTATGTGGGCTTCTGGACGGACAAAGGCACCGCCGACGCCGCAATTCTGGAATTTCTGGAACAGCTGCACGGAAAGAAGGTCTTTCTCTTCGGCACAGCGGGCTTTGGCGGCAGCGAGGGCTATTTCAACAAGATCTTAAAGACCGTCCAAAAGTCTCTCGACCGCAGCAACACCCTCATCGGCAGCTTCATGTGTCAGGGCAAGATGCCGCTGTCGGTGCGCCAGCGGTACGAAGCGATGAAGAAGCAGCCCATCCATATGCCGAATCTGGATATGCTGATCGAGAATTTCGACAAGGCCCTTTCTCACCCGGACGCCGACGATCTGGCGCGGCTGAAGCAGGCCGTCCGGTGACAAACAAAGCCCCCTTTCGGAGCGTTCCGAAAGGGGGCTTTGCTATGTTCCAGAGAAAGCGTTACTTCTCCTCCCGCGGCAGCAGGCAGTTGAGGATGATCGCCACAAAGGCGGCGGGCACGATGCCGCTCTCGCCGCAGATGAGCTGGACGAACTGGGGGGTGTTGGCGAGGATGCTGGCGTTCGCACCCATGCCGTAGCCCACGCCCAGCGCAACGGAAACGATGGTCAGGGTGCGGGGGGTCATCTTCTCCTTGGTGATGAGCTGGATGCCGGACACCACGATGGAGGAGAACATCATGACGGCTGCGCCGCCCAGAACGGCCTGCGGCATGATGGAGATGAGTGCACCCAGCTTGGGGATGAGGCCGCAAAGCATCAGGAAGATGGCGCCGGTGGCCAGTGCGCCACGGTTGACCACCTTGGTCATGGCCACGAGGCCCACGTTCTGGCTGAAGGAGGTGTTGGGCAGGACGCCGAAGCAGGCGGCCACGGTGGAGCCGAGGCCGTCGCAGATGATGCCGCCGGACAGCTCCTTATCGGTGGCCTCGCGGCCCATGCCGCCCTCCATGACGCCCGAGATGTCGCCCACCGTCTCCACAGCGGTGACGATGAACATGATGATAACGGGCAGGATAGCGCGGAGGTCAAAGACGATCTTGACGGGCACCAGCTTCGGGATAGCGAACCAGCTGGCCTCGGCGACCTTATGCCAGTTCAGCACCCATGCCTTGGTGAACTCCACGCCCTCGGCGGTGACGCCGGTGGTGGGCAGGACAAAGCCCATGACGATGGCGGCCAGATAGCCCGCGACGATGCCCACGAGGATGGAGGAGGAGCTGAGGAAGCCCTTCGTCCAGTGCTTAAAGAAAAGGATGACCACCAGCACGAAGAGGGCCAGCAGCAGGTTCTCCACCGAGCCGAAGTCCTTGGCCGCGTTGCCGCCGCCGAAGGAGTTGACGCCCACGGAGATCAGGGACAGGCCGATGGACAGCACCACCGTGCCCGTGACCACCGGGGGGAAGAGCTTGCGCAGGGGCTTGAGGAAGACGCCCAGCACGCTCTCGAACAGGCCGCCCAGAATGGATGCGCCCATCATGGCGCCGTAGGCCGTGACGCCGCCGCCCATGGTGGCCGCGACGCTGTTAAAGACGCCGAGGAAGCCCGAGCTGGTGCCCATGATGATGGGCACCTTGCCGCCGACCGGGCCGAGGCCGTACAGCTGCACCAGCGTGACGATGCCCGCCACGAACATGGCGTTCTGCAGCAGGCTCACCTGCAGGTCTGCAAACTCACCGCCTGCGATGCCGCAGGCGCTGGTGATGATGAGCAGCGGGGTGAGGTTGCCCACGAACATGGCGAAAACGTGCTGCAGGCCCAGCGGGACGGCGTGGCGCAGCGGCATCTTCGCCTCGAAATCATATGCCGAATTTTCCAGTTCAGCGCTCTTTATCATATCCTAGCTCCTTTGCTTCACTTCCGGGTTTTGTAACAAGCATAGAAAATTATAGCAGACCAGCGGCGGAAACGGTAGATGTTTTCGAAGTTTTTCTTCCTCTTTTCGTCATAAGTCGTACTTCTCCTTCCCGCAAGCCAAAGCCTCTCCCTTTGGGAGAGGTGGCATCGCGCAAGCGATGACGGAGAGGGCAAGCCCGTCTCCCGAGAGCCGCCACACATCGATAAGCAGGTTCTTTGGCAGAGCGATGCTATCGCTGCGCCTGCGCTTCTCTGTCAGCGTCCTTGCCCTCTCAGTCTCGCTCCGCTCGCCAGCTCCCCCAAAGGGGGAGCCTCCCCCTATACCCCCGGCACCAGCAGTCTTTGGGCCTCATCGAGGCGCTCCGTGCCGTCGGGCAGGTCGTTGGCGGCGAGCATCTGGCCCGGCGAGACGTGGTAGCGCTTGGCGATGGCGAAAAGCTCCTCCCCCGCCTGCGCGTAGCAGATGCGCAGCGACACCTCGGGGTCGGCGGGGGCCAGCGGGTCGCCCAGCTCCACCCCGCCCACCAGCGGCCACGTCTGCCGCACCAGCACTGCGCCCTCGGCCCGGACGGTGAGGGACACCTCCAGCGCACCGCCCGCGCTGGTGCACTGCACGTCCTGCACCGTCAGCCAGCACTCAGGGTAGCCTTGGGCGTCGGGCGGGAGGTCGGCGGGCAGGGGCAGGGCGTAGTCCAGCGCCTTTTCGTAGCACTCGATCTCCCCGAGGGTGTTTTCGGCGAAAGCCGACACCACGGCCCGGGCCGTCAGCGCGGCCCTCCCCTCGCTCCGCGTCAGGCTCACCGGCCCGAAAGAGGCAAAGCAGGCCAGAATGTGCGCGCCCGCATCGGGCAGCGGCCCGGACCCCCGCAGCACCGTCGTCTCATCCAGCGTACAGAGCAGCCCCTCGGTGGCGATGGTCTGGGGCGTCACCTCGGCGGCGAAGCGGGTGGAAAAGGCGTCGGCCACGCATTGGAGCTGGTAGGGGCGCCAGCCGCTCAGCCGGAGCAGGGCGGTGGCCGTCAGGGTGGTGGAGGCGCTGCCGTCCTCGGCGGTCTCCCCCTCGGCGGCGGCAAAGCCCACCGGCGCAAGGGTGCACAGGCACTGGCAGTCCTCGCTCAGCCCCTCCACGTCCACGATCTGATGGAAGGGCAGCTCGGCGGTCTGGCTCAGGAGGGCGGCGTCCCCCTCGGCCCGCCACGCGCAGAGGGCGCGGAGCGTCCCCTTCGCCACGGCCTTGCCCTGCATCCGCTTCAGCTCCCTCACCTCGGCGGTGCCGGTGATGTCGAGGATGGCGGCGGGGGGCTTGGGGAAGGTCAGCGCCCCCTCGATGGTGACGAGCTTTTCGAGGGTGGCGGCCCGCCGCACGCCCCCAAGGGTCGTCAGCTTCTGCTCGATGCCCCCCTCGCTGAGGGCCGTGATGACCTCGGTGGACAGCTGGGCGTGGACGCTCACCACCAGCCCGTAGGCCCCCCGCACCTCGATGCGGCGGGAGTTGACGGCCCGGCAGTTGAGGTACTCGGTCTGGCCCTCGACGCAGGCCGTCCACGCGGTGGCCCCGAAGCTGGGCAGCTCGAGGGTCTTGGTAAAGGGCAGCTTCTGCTCGGTCTGGCACAGGCCCGCCCCCTCTTCGCCCTGATAATAGACGGTGCAGCGCAGATACCCTTCCAGCGTCAGCCGCCCGGGGGCCAGCTGCTTTTGCAGCACCACCGGCTGCGCGAAGCACTTGACGATGCGCTGCACCGGCGGCAGATAGTCCGAGATGAGAAGTTCGGTCTCAAGGGGCAGCTCTGCCTTGGCCGTGCAGTCCGCACCCGCCGCAGGCAGAACGTCCCGGAACACTTTCAGCTCCATGGTGATGCTCCTTTCCTGTCCTTGCTCTTGGGAAAGTGTATGCGGGCAGGAAGGGCGGTATGACGGAGCTGCACCTCCGAGCCACGCAGGTTATCTGGCGAAGTTCCCAAATATCAGCGTACCAACGCCGTAAAACGAACTTCGCCAAGGTGGCGGACTTGTGCCCTGCTGGCGAAGTAGGTAGTTCGCCAATCAGGGGAACTTCGCCACGTTGGCGAACAATCAATATTGAATGATATATCGTTTTATTTATAGGAACTTCGCCACTTGTTCCACCGCAGTGGAGCCGTATCGTGCAGTTGAAAAGGCTCTCCCCTTGGGAGAGCTGGCGCGAAGCGCCTGAGAGGGCAAGGACGCTGGCGGAGAAGCGCAGGCGCAGCGATAGTATCGCTCTGACAAAGAGACAGCTTATCGCTGCACGGCGGCTCTTGGGAGACGGGCTTGCCCTCTCCGTCATTGCTTTGCAATGCCACCTCTCCCAAAGGGAGAGGCTTTGGTCTACCGGCAGGCGCAAAAAGCCCCCCGGGCCTGCGCTCCGAGGGGGAAAAGCTTTCTTTCTGGAACAGGGGGTGTAAAGCAGGGCCTAATCACTGCTTGCAATCCTAAAATATGATGACCATCGCGGCGTACGTTTTTCCGTCTTTCTGGAATGTACCAGCGTATAGTTCAGCGTTATTTATATTGAGGGATTTCAATTGAGCTTTTAAGAAAGAATACTTTGTCAGACGAGAGTCATAGGAAGGCACACCAGTATCAGGATCAGGCCCTCGATCCTTATAGCTACCTACGTAAATCATCCTGTGACCCGGATCAGTAACCGCTGTCCCGTCGGAGGAAGGCCATTCCATCACGTCCACGCATAACTGCTGGTTTAACAATTTGTCTTTCATGATGGATCCGAGCGCAGCATCTATAGCCGGCTTGTTCACCAACTCGCCGTCGATGAGCCATTCCGCGTCAAATTTTTTTGCCACTGCCTCAAGCGTCTCCTTGGCCTTGTCGCTTGGTGTGGTTTCAGAAAGTTCCAAATACTTCTTGAGCTGCTTTTCAAGCTCCTCGGACTCCGTCACAAGGCCCTTTTCGCTGCCGTGGGAAGCGTTGCTGCTCCCGCCGCCAAAGAGAACCAGTCGTAGAGGTCCTCCAGCGGTGCGCAGGCGGTGAGGGTCGCTGCGGTCATCACGCCCGCGAGGGCGAGGGCAAGGAATTTTTTCCGTTTCATGGTCGTTACCTCCAATCGTGTGATGTGTTTCGGTAACTTTATAATCGGAGTTATCATAATCGCAAATGTAAGTGTACTTATAATCTCCACCGCGCAGAATGATGTCATCGATATCCA
>NZ_JAJEQL010000014.1:0-64017 GCF_020687345.1 Faecalibacterium butyricigenerans | reverse complement strand
GACTCTTAGAGTCAACGAAAAAATGTAAGCAGTGATTATTCAGTTTTGAAGGCACGTCCTTCTAAAAATACTGGACAAGAACACAGCAATGTGTTATACTTGGTCAGTCATATGGTCGGTGACGATGACGGTGAGGTTCCACCTGTTCCCATTCCGAACACAGCAGTTAAGCTCACTCGTGCCCAAGATAGTTAGCTGGAAACGGCTTGTGAAAATAGGTAGTCGCCGACTCATAGTTGTCAGGATGAAGAAACCGCATCTTGACAATATGCACCTCTAGCTCAGTTGGTAGAGCAACTGACTCTTAATCAGTGGGCCCAGGGTTCGAGTCCCTGGAGGTGCACCAGATATTGAACGTCAAATCGCAAGATTTGGCGTTCTTTTTTGTTATATAACCCCGAAAAATCGGGGTCTGTACGGTCGATGCACGGTTTTTGCACGGTCGGCGTTTTCGTGGGAATCCTCTGCATGGGCTGGAATTGCTTTGAAATGCGTGGTAGATTTTGCATCAGGTCAGCAGTGCCAGACGGAGCTGCGCCTTTACTTCGGGGTCTGCGTTCTTCAAAAGTTCCAGCAGAGCGGTCATAGAAATGGTCGGTTCGCCTGCGGCGGGTACAGCCTGCGGGCTGGGGCTTTCCTGTTTGGCATAGAATCCTTCCTCAAACTTCCTGCCCAGTTCTACACGAGAGGACTGCTGGATATGGGCGTAGGTGTTTACCAGCATATCTGCCGTAGCGTGTCCTGTGGTTCCCTGAACAGCTTTCACATCGCCGCCGGAGATCATCAGCTGATAGGTCGCACTGGAATGCCGCAGACCGTGGAACACGATCTGTTCAAACTCTGGATGCTCCGCTCTCCACAGGCGGTACCATTTTGTCAGCAGCTCCGGTGCGATGGGCAAGCCATCCGAGAGCCGGAACAGCTGCCCGCAGTTGCTGTACTTTTCTGGGGCGTTCTGCTCGTCCTGCTTGAGCTTTTCAAGCCATGCCAGAAGCTCCGCTTTCAGAGGTTTGGTCATATACAGGATGCGGTTGGACTTCTTGGTCTTGGGCTTTTTCAGGATGAGAGAGGACTTGCTGCCCGCACGCCTGTCCGGGAAGGTGTGGTAGACCTGATTGGGGTCGAGCTTTTCCAAAGCGTCCTTGTTGGCTCGCTGCATGGTCTTGCTGATCGAGATAGCGCCACGCCCATCGGCGGTATAAAGCTGCTTGGAACACACCCGGTTACCCGTGTAGTCCTCCAAAAAGGCGTAGATCATGCCAGCCCGCGCGTCCTCCTGCATGAAGTCCTGCTGATGGGCTTGTAGCGTTTCCTGAATGGCAGGGCTGAACGCCAGCTTGTAGTTGCTGCTGTTGTAGATCGGCAAGCACATGGTCATTCTGCAAAATCGTGATGCAGTTTTGGATCGTCCGCTGGATTTCACTGTTGGAGTGCTTGGTCAGCATCTCCTTCACATCCTCAACGGTTCGGGGAGTGTGTTCTTCGTTACCAGATTTCACCGTGGCTTGACAAAATGTCAAGTCGAGGTCAGCTGTAACACGGACAGAGTCAATGTGCTCAGTTTGAACACATTGAATTAGGCTGCGACAGTTTACCTCATGTGGACGTTTCGTCCACATGAGGTGAGCCGTAACGCATAAGGTTTTTCTGGTGAATGACGCTTTGTGTCATTCACCACATCTACTGACCATCTTGACCAGTAGATATTAAGTGTGCCGTTCTCCCTGCATGGATTTCCTGCCCCCTCTCGGCGGCGTTTTCCGGCTCGCTCTTGCGGGGTCATCGCCGTGTATCCCATGCAGACGGTCATGCGGTTTTCAAGGTGCGGTGCTGGATTTGGAAATAAAAAATCGCCACACAACAACCTGAACCTGACCATCCCTTCCGGGATGGCCTTGGTTCGGGTTTGCTATGTAGCGATAAGAAAGTTAAAAACTTGATCCGACTCCTTCGGGAGCCGAGCTGGAACTCTAAGTAAATATGTTATATTATAGCAGTTTGCGTTTTTAATGCACAAGCAACATCCGCAAACTGCATATCGCAAAGATGCTGTTTTGGTAGGCACTATTTTTGAAAATTGCGATAAATTGTTGGAATAGGTTACCACAAAAATCGAGCCATGTCAACGTGAACTTGTCGGGGCAAGGCCCCTCCATCTTGCTACGCAAGACCGTTCTGTCGCTTAAAAGCCCCACTGGGGCTTTCATTGCTGCGCTACGCTTCGCAAACGCGAACTTTTGAGAACACGCTGATTTCGGCAGTTTGCAAGAAAACACAAGGGAAACTTTGGCAAAAAGAGAGAGGGCCGGACGGTGCCAGCCCTCTTGAAAGAATTATGAGATGCTCAAAAAATTCTGCTGCTTTTATTGCGGTTTTCAAAAATAGCGCCGATCAGAACGGCATATTTATGATATGCAGTTTGCGGATACTACTGCGGTGGGAAAATAGAATCAGGCAAAAGGATAAAGTGTCGGCAGGAAAAATACGGACACGACAATGAGGATGAGCGCCAGCGGGGTACCACACTTGAGATAATCCTTCAAGGTGTATCCGCCCGGCTCGATGATCATGATCTGGCAGGGAGCTGCCATGGGGGTCATGATGGACACACAGCTGGCTGTGATCACGCCGACCACGGCAGCACGGGGGTCTACGCCCATGCGGATACAGGCGGAAGTGACCAGTGGGATGAAGATGGTCAGGGTAGCCAGATTGGACATGACCTGTGTCAGAATGAAGGGAACAAGGAAGAACACCAGCATAATGATGTACGGATTGGTGGTATCGCCCAGCAGGCGAATCATCCAGTCTGCCACCACATCGCCTGCACCGGTGGTCTGGATGGCGTCCGACAGAGCCAGCACACCGGCAAACAGGAAAATGGTCGGCTGGTGGATGGAGTTGAGGGCTTCCCTCTCGGTCAGCACGCCCGTCAGCACCAGAGCGGCAGCGCCGATGCAGGAAGTGAGATACATCTTGACACCAATGACATTTTCCAGCAGCATCATTGCAATGGAGACCAGAACGATCAGGACAGCCAGTTTGCGCTTGAAGGGGCTGAGTTTTTCGCTCTCAGAAGCCGTATGTGCTGCATCTGAAAACTGCTCGTTGGGAATATCCGGCATCAGCTTATAGCCAACAAAGGTCATGTACAGGATGGCAATGGTCAGCATCGGGATGCGTGCGATGGTGAAATCCCAGATGTGCAGCGGTGTCGGTGCGCCGGCCTGCATCATGACATCGTTCCATGCCATGTTGGAAGCACCCTGACCGAGAAAGGTCATCTGGGTGGCAATGTTGGCACAGGCCATAGAAGGATACAGCAGCTTGCTGCGGCTCACGCCGATGTCGTTCGCAATGCCTACCAGCAGCGGGATCATGATAGCGGCAGTTGCGGTGGCACTGGTGATGGCACCCAGAAACGCACCTGCCACGCAGGAAAGAAAGATCAGCATCCGCATATTGTCCTTGTAGCGGATGACCAGACTCTGGGCTTTGTCAATCAGGGGCGTTTTGGTCAGCCCTGCACCGATGACGAACATGGCTACGAACATGACCACGTTCGTGTTGATGAAGCCGCCAAAGGCCTCGGCAGGGGTCTTGATGCCGGTGAGGATCAGCGCCAGAATGATGCCGGTAGAAATGACCGAGAACGGGACTTTACCGGATACAAAGGCGATGATCGTTACAAGCAGGATGACCAGTGTGATCTCCAATGGGCTCATTTGGGTTGTCCTCCTGTGGATTACTTCCACCTTGCAGATGCAAAGCAGTGGCACTTGAATGTTTATATTTGATAATGTATCCAATAAACAAGAAAAGAATACACCGAAAGACCACGCTTGTCAAGGGATTTGTTATACTTTTGTCGAAAAATACAATTTTCCAAAGGAACTTTATATAAGGTGTGCAGAACAAAAAGAACGGGCAAGATCGTCTTTGTCTGCATTTCCTTCCAGGAACAAATAACGCCCCGGAACCCTTTGCGCGGAAAAGGGTTCCGGGGCAAATTGCGGAGAACAAATACGTGGCAAATTAAGCTGAGCAAGAAACTTGGGGTAAGAAAAACGATTTAGGAGAATCGTATGAAAGGAAATAATGAGTGAAGTCTGTCCCCCGCTGAGAGGATATCCGGATTACTTAATAAAGCCGACGTGCTTGCAGATCTCTTCGATGGCCTTTTCCTTGCGCTCATTGAAGATGACCTTGTTCTCTTCGAACAGGTTGCGGCCCTCAGCGTCGATGGAAACGATCAGGGGGCCAAACTCGTTAACGTGGCAGTGCCACAGAGTTTCCGGCATACCGAGGTCACGCCACTGGGCCTCGACGATCTCCTCCACCTCGGTGGCAGCCACAACGGCGTTACCGGCAGGGAAAACACAGTGGATGGCACCGAACTCCTTGCAGGCGCGCTCGGTGTTGGGGCCCATGCCGCCCTTGCCCACGATAACGCGGACACCGGACTTCTGCACGAACTCATACTCGAACTTCTCCATACGCATGGAGGTGGTGGGGCCCACAGACACCATCTCGAACTTGTCGTCCTCCAGAGGGCGAATGATGGGGCCGGCGTGGAAAATGGCAGCGTCCTTGACATCCACAGGCAGCGGGCGGCCCTCTTCCACGAGGCGGCGGTGCGCCACGTCACGGCAGGTGGTCAGGTCGCCGTTCAGGTAAACGACATCACCGATATGGATGTCCTTCAGGTCCTCTGCGGAAACCGGAGTAGTAAGGATCTTCTTTCCGTCTTTAATGGTCAGCATTACAAAGTCACCCCCGAATGAGTATCAATGGTGTAGTTCAGATCTTTATCAAAAATGATGTGGCCGCGGCGATGGCTCCAGCAGCCCACGTTGACGGCAACGCCGATGGCAGAAGGATGGCGGGCAGTGTTCTCGATGTGCACGCCCATGACGGAGTACTTGCCGCCCATGCCCTGAGGGCCAAGGCCGATGGAGTTGATGCCGTCCTCCAGCAGCTTCTCCATATAGGCTGCGCGCTCGTTCTCATTGTGGCTGCCCAGAGGACGCATCAGAGCCTTCTTGGACAGCAGAGCGGCGGTCTCAACAGAGGTGGCAACGCCCACGCCCACCAGCAGCGGAGGGCAGGCATTGATGCCGTAGCTGGTCATGACATCCATGACGAACTTGGTCACACCTTCGTAACCTGCACCGGGCATCAGAACCATGGCCTTGCCCGGCAGGGTGCAGCCGCCGCCTGCCATGTAGGCGTAGATCTCACACTTGTCGCTGTTCGGGATGATATCCCACCAGACGGTAGGGGTGCCTTTGCCGACGTTGCGGCCGGTATTGAACTCATCGAAGGTCTCAACACTGTTGTGGCGCAGAGGTGCTTCAAAGGTAGCCTTGACCACAGCCTCCTTCAGCAGACCCTCCACCTCGCCGATGAGCGGGAAGTTCACACCGCACTTTACCCAGAACTGGAGCACACCAGTATCCTGACAGCTGGGGCGGTTCAGCTCCTTGGCCAGCTTCTGGTTCCGCTTCATGGTCTCATAAATGACCTTGGACAGCGGTGCGTCCTCCTGTGCGCCCAGCTCATCGAGCTTGGCAATGATGTCGTCCGGCAGCACCTTGGCGATATGGCTCACAAAGTTCGCCATATAGGTCGTCATCTGCTGCACCTGTTCCTGTTTGTTCATTCCATTTCCTCCTTGAATGATTTGGCTTTGGTACATTTGTGTGTTTGCTTCACTTATTCAACGCTCTGCCCGTATTACTGCGGGAAGAACGGAAATGCGATGGGAAGGATCACCATGCTGACAACCGTTGCGATGAGGATGAGGGGCAGGCCAGCCTTGGCATAATCCTTGAAGGTGTAACCGCCGGCGGAAACCACCATGGTGTTGGCGGGCATACCGATGGGTGTTGCGTAAGCGCAGGAGCCGCCGATGACACAAGCCATCAGGACGGCGCGGGGGTCGGCACCCATGCCCTGTGCGATGCTCAGGCAGATGGGAACCATCAGAGCGGTGGTTGCGGTGTTGGACATGAAGTTGGTCATGACGCAGCAGAGCAGGAAAACCACCAGAGTCAGGACGTAGGGAGAGGGATTCTCGCCCAGAGCACCAATGACGATGTTTGCAATCTCTGCGCCTGCGCCGGTCTTATCCAGTGCAGAGGCCAGAGACAGTGTGCCGCCGAAGAGGAAGATGGTCTTGAGGTCGATGGACTTCAGGGCGTCTTTCTCGGAGATGACACCGGTGAGGATCAGAGCCAGCGCACCGATACAGCCGGTGATGCAGAGTTTGATGCCGATCTGCTTTTCAAAAATCATGCCCAACAGGGTGAGCACGAGGATAACGAGGGAGAGCACCTGTTTCCACTTGGGAACATTGCTGAAGTCCTGCTCGCCGCTGAAGGAGTCATCATCGGAGACGGGGTGGTTGGGCAGCAGCTTCATGCCAAGGGTGGCATAGAAGAGGATGCCGACGGCGAGGATGGGCAGGCCCACGATAGCGTACTCGAAGAAGCCGAAGGACATCCCGATCTCACCCAGAGCGCTCTGGGCGATGAGGTTGCCCGGTGCGCCGATGAGGGAAAGGTTGCCGCCCATGGCCGCTGCAAATACCAGCGGCATCAGCAGCTTGGAGCGGGCATAGCCGGACTTTGCCGCAATGCCGATGACCACGGGGATCAGGACGGCGGCGGTGCCGGTGTTGGAGAGCACACCGCTCATCAGGCCAACGATGACCATGATAGCCACGATGAGGCTGCGTTCGGATCTGGCAAAGTGGGTGACGATGCCGCCGATCTTGTTGGCCATACCTGTTTCAAACAGGGCACCGCCGACGATGAACATGGCGACGAACAGGATGACGTTGCTGTCGATGAAGCCCGCAAAAGCAGTCTTGATGTCCAGAACGCCGGTGACGACCAGACCGATACAGACGATCATGGACGTTACGCCGAGGGGGATCTTCTCAAACACGAACATGACGACCGCGAAGAGAAGAAAGAGTAGGGTGATGGTTGCTGCTGACATACCGGGGAATCCTCCTTTGATGAAATATAATGTATCCATTTTATCAGAGCAAAACAGCCCTGACTTTCGGAACGCCCCAGCTGCACCTCATTGTGCAGAGTCTTTGCCGCCGTGCTGTGCCCTCACAGCCCTTCTTTGTTCTGGAAGGATCTGCCCGGAACCTTAGAATTCCGAGAGTCTCGGCAGCGTCTTTTTTGAATTTTTATATCTAATCTTTGATAATGTATCCACTTGACGACACGAGAATACACCCAAAACAAAGAATTGTCAATCCCTTTTTTCGAGTTTTGTCGCATTGCACGGATTATGTACCAATTTTTGTGCACGCCAGACAAACAGTAGGATACAAGAAGACCCTACGCTACCGCTTTCTGCAAAAAAACGCGCGTTCTCCATCTGTTTTGGAGAACGCACGGTTTATCCTTCTTTTATTCCAGCCGCTTTTTGAAATACCCCTCGGCACAGTAAATGGCACCGCAGGGATTATGCGCCAGAACGCGATCCTTGGCCACCAGCGTTGTGACCATGGCGTCCGAATACTTATAAAACATCGAGTCGTGTCCCACACAAAGTCCGACCTCAATGTTGAAATCGGTGTGCTGTTCGTTCAGAAGCTTTGCCTGTGCGATGGGGTTGCACATGGCCTCAAATTCGCCGGGGTGGATCTTGACCTCTTCCGGGATGCCCACTTCTTCTTTGGAGATGCCACCGGTCTTGCAGATGACCGACACCACCTCAAACCCCTGCGCACGGAGCAGGTCGGCCACGATGCGGGCTTCTTTCCGCAGACCTTTGCAGAATGCAAGACCCAGCTTGTGGTAGCCCATCCGCTTGCAGAACTCCACCGTCTCCTTCAGGCGGGGCCATTGACAGTAGCCAAGCCCCTCAATGGCCGAACAGTTGACGTAGAAATCGTGATTCTCGGGCAGATCATAGCCGGCGCGGGCGGCCTCCATCACCGAAGCATTCCGCATAGGGCAGTTTTTGGGCATCTTTTCTGGCGCGTTGTTGGCGCAGGCCAGAACCGTACAGTTCGCACAGGTATACACTGTCTTGTCCTCCTTGATCTCATAAATAATAGGTCAGCGCATCGTCCATGCTGCGCAGGATGTGCTTTTCCATTTCAGCCCGTGAGGCCATCGCATCCCGTGCTTCCAGCGCTGCATAGATCTTTTTATGCTCGCTCTGGGAGTTGAGGGCATAGTCCAACTCGCTCATTTCCACACCAACGGACAGACCGTTCCACAGCTCCGAGAGAAGATTGCGCATTTTTTCATTGCCGGAAGCTTCCCAGATCTCAAAATGGAAGGACTGGTTGTAGTCAGTATAATTTCCGGCCTGCTGATGAGAAAGAGCCTCCTCAGCAGTATCCACGCAGTTTTTGATCTTGGACAGGTCAGCGTTGTTCTGGCAGCAGAGCATACAGGCGGTGCCTTCCAGCGCAGCGCGCAGCTGGTAGTGCTCCCGAATCGTTTTTTCCGTCACGCCCAGCACAATGGCACACTTGTTTTGCTTGACTTCCAGCAGACCGTCACGGGCAAGGATCTGAAAGGCCTCCCGCACCGGCGTGACCGACACGCCGAGTTCCTGTGCGGTGTTTTCCAGCGTGAGTTCTGCGCCCTCCGGGATACTTTTTGAGATAATGGCTTTCCGCAAAGCGGAAGCTACCCGCTCGCGGGCAGGCAGCAGCTTAATGGGTTTCAGTCCCAGCATATTGACTCCTTATCGTTAAAATCAGATGCAGCAGTTCTTCTTCATAGGCATTCCATGCATCCGGCACATCAGGGGAGCCCTGACGGTCCAGCATCAGCAGGCGGGCAAGCCGGTCGTTCACCGGCGTAGGACGTGCGCTCACGGCAAAGGCAATGTAGGTCTCCTGGATGCTCTCCAGCAGCTTGCGATGCAGCGGATATGGCAGGACGGTCCGCAGGGTACGGTGCTGCAGCATCTCGCCGCCTGCCAACATCGCATCCTGCGGCAGCGTACGCATGGCCTGCCGTTCCAGCTGCGCACCTAACGCCAGAATCTGCCGCAGGGCATCTTCGTTCAAATCAGCAGCTTTTACATGGTTGTTGGGCAGGCGGATGATAAGACCCTGATATTCAAGGATCATCAAGGCCTCCCGCACCGGCATCCGAGAGACACCGAGACTCTCTGCCAGTTCATTCTGGGTCATTTCAGTGCCCGCCGGGATCTGCCCAGATAAAATGGCCTGCTGCAGGGCTTCCACCACACCGCCGTTTTTCTTCTGGATGCCGATATATTCCATAGAACCCTCCGTGCAAATGTCTTTTTTATATTGTATCCAATTTTGAAGTGAAAAGCAAGACTTCCTTCATGACAAACAAAAATATCCGGCAGATTCTTTATGAAAAATCTGCCGGATATAGACCAGATGCCCTTGGGGCGTTCCATTCTGAAAAATTGCAGGGCAAATGCAAGCTGTGTTAACTGTTATGTAACCTTGTCAATCAATCTTCCATTCTTCCATGGTCGCAGCCAAGTGACAGGTAGTGCTCAATCTCCCCTCTCAGCACAAGCTGTGCATATTCCAGCGGCTTATTGTACAGCAGCCAGTCCAGCTCTGCCCGCTGTGCCGGGGTGTTGCCGTACTCGTTCTCGACAGCGATGCAGTCGATGGCAAGGGTAGTGCCATCCTCGAACCGGGCTTCCACCCGGTTGGTGTCCATGTTGTAGCGGCAGGAAAGCAGTTTGTTCATAAGGAAACCTCTTTCTATATTAAGGTGATGTCTGTTCGATTGTCCAAATCCCTGCCATGAATCATAGTTGTGAATGTACATTTGATGCTTGGTCTAAACAGGCAAGATTTCAGCTGCTGTTTTGGGCTCGAACCTGACCGGTTTCCCGGCTTTGCATAAAAACTTAATGCCTGTTTAAGGGGCTGATTTTGGCTCTGCACATTTTTGCACACCGGAACAGCTGGATAACGGATGCAAGAGGGAATAACAGATGCAAAGGATGCAGCAGATGCAAAACTCAAATTTACGATAAAGCGATAAAAACAACGAATCTGCGTAATTCTAGAAATTGACAATTGTTGCACGTTGGTTTCTCTTAATCAGTGGGCCTAGGGTTCGAGTCCCTGGAGGTGCGCTCATAAAAGAGCGTTAAATCGTAAGATTTGACGCTCTTTTTCGTTTATGTACCCCGAAAAATCGGGGTCTGCACGGTCAGGGCACGGTTTTTGCACGGTTGGCTTTTTCGTAGGAATCCTTTGCATGGGCTGGAATTACTTTGAAATGCGTGGTAAATTTTGCATCAAGTCAACAGAGCCAGACGGAGCTGCGCCTTTACTTCGGGGTCTGCATTCTTCAGAAGCTCCAGCAGAGCGGTCATAGAGATGGTCGGTTCGCCTTCGGCGGGTACAGCCTGCGGGCTGGGGCTTTCCTGTTTGGCGTAGAAACCTTCCTCAAACTTCTTGCCCAGTTCTACACGGGAGGACTGCTGGATATGAGCGTAGGTGTTCATCAGCATATCTGCCGTAGCATGTCCTGTGGTGCCTTGAACGGCCTTCACATCGCCGCCGGAAATCATCAGCTGATAGGTGGCACTGGAATGCCGCAGGCCGTGGAATACGATACGCGGGAACTCTGGGTGTGCATCCTACCACTTGAGGAACTTTTTGCGGATCAGCACGGAAGGTTCCGATGCCATCCGTAGCATCAAAGTCGAGATCCTCTGGGGTCAGACCTACGATCTCGCCCTCTCGCAGTGCGCCCACCAATGTGAGGTGGACTGCCAGATGCAAGATGGGGTCCTCCATGCTGTCCAGTGCCGCTCGCATTTCCTCAACTGTCCAGATGGTGCGCTCCTGCGTGGACTTCTTGGGGCTGTCCACGGGAACAGGGCTTTTGACAAGGATGCCCTACTCTACGGCATACTGGAAGGCTGTACCCAGCAGCCGATGCATTTCGTGGATGGTGGTGCCGGAAAGGAACCGCTGCTTCTGCTTTTCGGAGACTTGACGGCATTGGTTTGAGTGACCACTTCCATTGTAGTGGGATTCGAGTCCTTTTGCAAGAACTTTTTCGTATAATCGGAAGATTGCACAGGGACGGTCATAGAATTACGGTCAAAATCCATAAGCATTTCTCCTTGTATTGTCATATCATCTAAAAATTCAGCTTAAAGTTCTACATCCTGCCCACGCTTGCGGTTTCGCTGCGGCGCATTCACAGTGCGCTCCTGCTTGGGGGCAAGAATTTTTTCCAGAAAGCTGCGCACCAGTTCAGGCGCACGGTGGAGCGCGTCCAGATAGGGCTTCACTTCATACCAGAGTTCATGATACTTTTGACCCCAATGAGCAGCTTCCTTCTTGGCGGTGGAAAGTTCTTCTTTCAGGCGGAGGTTCTCCACGTCCATCATATAGCCGTGGTCGGCTTGCTTTTTCAGCTTGGAAAATTCTTCTTCGGTCAGCGAGTAGTTACCGAGAAAGGTGCGCTTGCCGATATAATCCAGATCGCGCGCATGAATGAGGGCTTCTTTCGTGAGCGTGGCCTTTTTCTGCACAGCAGCAAGTTCCTTCTCCTTTTTGGAGAGGGTCTGACTGGTTTTGGCAAGCGACTGCGCCTTTTGGTCGGCTTGGGCGGTCAGGCTGTCCAGCCGCTCCTGCTCCCGCTGGACTTTGAACTGGGTGACGGTCAGGTGTTCTTCGGTGCTGCCACGCTCGCCGCGCTCCACATCGGTGTACCCGGCAGCGCGCATATAGTTGAAGAAATCGTCTTGCAGGACACTGTACGACTTCTTCAGGACTGGCTTGCCGTTCTTTTGCAGGACGGGCTTTCCGGCATCGTCCAGCAGAGGTTTGGATGCCCACTTCTTGCTCCGGCTGACCTGCATGACGGTCTCCTTGACGGTGCCGACCAGTGCCTTGTCTTTGCAGCGTTTCGACCACAGGATCTGCTTTTCCACCACAGGAACATAGACCACATGGAGGTGGTAATGGTAAACTTCCCGGCCTAGTACTTCGGTCATGGCACGGTTGATCTCATCGGCGTGCATGACGGCGGAGAGGATATACTGCTCACCGCCTATGATTTGCACAGCAGCTTTGTAGGCATCCGCATAGAACTGCTTGGCAAACTCGTAGCCGCCGTGGTTGTCGAAATAGGCAGAGTTGACATCAAAAATCAGCTCGCAATAATGGGTGGCATCCGGCTTCAGGCCGCGCGTGGAGATAGTTCCGTTAGCTTCCAGTTGGGCGAACAGGTCGGTATAACTGGCGGCAGGTTTCTTGAAATGGACGTTCCATGCAGCGCGCTGGGGGATAATATCGGGGTTCCGATAGCTGTCCTTTTCACGCTCATTGTGCTGCTGAGTGTTGCCAACGGCCTTGTCCGAAACGGCGAGATTTCGGGCACTGGTGCGGTCAATACCATCATTTCTTGCCAAGGGCATGCAACCGCGTTGGACAGCCTGATCGACAACAACAAGTCCTTTATCGGCAAGGTGGCAAATGACCTTTTCCGCAGCATGAATCTGGCACAGGCTGGCCTGAACCTTGACACAGACGATTTGAAACAAGCGGGCAATCTGGGCTTATGGAAAGCTGTGCCGAAGTTCGATGCAGCACGCGGCATGAAGTTCCTGACCTATGCGGCTCCTGCACTCCGCAACGCCATGATGGACATGGTGCGGGATGCCTTTACCGCTTTTGAGCAGCGGATGTTGACGGAGGGTAAGGACGGCGTCTGTTACCAGCGTGTTTTGCTGGATGATGTTCTGCCGGGAGAGGAACAGCTGCGGTGCATCGAAGCCATAGCCGACCCTTATGCCATGCAGCCGCAGAGCATTGTGGTGGTTTGACTGAAAAACAAAGGCTGCAATTTTATAAAAATGACGGAAATCAGCGGAACATATCAGGATTCTGTGCTCTGGTGGTCGATATCAAGGGATAATCCGCCAACTTCACCGTGGATGGCCTTCATGTGGTAAGCGACATATTCGCGCGGATTGACACCGTAATTCTTTTTAAAGGAGCGGTAAAAAGCGTTATAATCAGAAAAACCGCATTTGGCCGGGATGGAAGAGATCGGTTCTTTTTTCATGAGCAGCCGTTTAGCTTCCAGCAGCCGCTGCTGGATGACATACTGGTAAAAACTGATCTGCATATTCTGCTTGAACATGTGGGAAAAATTGTATTTATCGATGAAAAGCGCCTTTGCGACCGTGTCCAGTGAAAGATCGCCGCTGAGGTTCAGATCGATATAATGCAGGGCGTTGCTCAGGACGCTTGGCTTCTGCGCCTTGGCAAAAACGTGCTCCCGATTATATAAGGAACGGTTGATGCCAATGAGGATGCGGAGGATATCGGCCATGCCCTCGCTGTGGTAACACAGGCTTTCCTCCCGGTAAGCGTGGGTCAGGGCTTCAAACTGCCCGAACCGGGCGCGGGAACTGTCCACGCTATCCCGAATCAAAAATGTTTTTGCATGACCCGGACGGAGAAAGTAATCGATGTCCGGGTCGATTTTTTTCATGGTATCAAAAGCCGGAGGGCTGAGCCACAACACATACCGCTCGTAGGGGATCTCAAAGTCCCGGAAGATGGGATGGTGCATAATGGCAGGTGGGATGATCAGCAGGTCTCCCGGCTTGAGCCGGAACATTTTGTCGTGGACAACATAATCCGCATTTCCGCTGACAAAGAGAAAAATCTCATAGAACTCATGGTAATGAGAAGCGACCGGAGGATAGCTGGCGTCCTTGTAATGGTCGATTTCAAAATCCGGTTCGGCCATATAATGTTTATCGGTTTTGATGACTTTCACAGAAAAATACCTCCGGTCAAAAAATTCTTTTGGGCTAGTTCATCATAACATGATGTACCAATATATGCAATATTTTGACCAATAAATGCCAACAATTTTGCAAAAAAGGCTGGATTATACCAAGAAATGCAAGGTTTTTACCAAAAAAGGCCTATACATTACAACGTGTTTGCGATATTTTTATTGACAGAAAGCCTGTTGCACATGGCAGAACGGAAATGGTAGGGAATGCGCAGCCTGAAGCCCTTTGCGGAAGGGATAAGTTTCACTCTGACCGACAGGAGCTCAAAACCGGTTTTGTACGCAGTCAATCAAACAAAGAAAACTGGAGATGTCAATCATGATAGGAACAAGACGTATTACTCGCCGCAGCTTTCTGGCTGCTGCAGGTCTTGCTGCCGTAGGCGCAAGCCTGTCGCTCACCGGATGCGGCGGCTCGGTTTCAGACGGCCTGAGCTCCAAGCATCTGCTGGTGGCACACAGCCACAGCGAAGCGCACCCGGTCAATGTTGGACTGCAGAAGATGACGGAAGTTGCTTCTGCTGAATCCGACCTGACCTTCAGCGTTTACCCCAATGGTCAGCTGGGCGACAACGCAGCAATGATCCAGCTGGTCAAGGCTGGTGTTCTGGATATTGCAAAGGTCTCCGCTTCCAGCATGGAGCAGTTCAACAGCGCATACGCCATCTTCTCGATGCCGTATGTGTTCGAGAGCACCGAGCAGTATTTTGCCGTTATGAACCAGAGCGAAGCGGTGCAGGAGATCTTCAAGAGCACCTACGATCAGGGCTTCTTTGCCATCGGCTGGTTCGATTCCGGCTCCCGCAGCATCTACACCACCAAAGA
The DNA here is from genome assembly GCF_020687345.1 of Faecalibacterium butyricigenerans. NCBI lineage: Bacteria > Bacillati > Bacillota > Clostridia > Eubacteriales > Oscillospiraceae > Faecalibacterium > Faecalibacterium butyricigenerans. Next base: position 49,375 of record NZ_JAJEQL010000014.1, on the reverse strand, counting down.
CGGCCCCTGTGAAGGCCCCGCAGACCTGAAGGGTCTGAAGATCCGCACCCAGGACAGCCCCACGTCCATTGCCATGATCCGTGCCATGGGCGGCAGTGCAACGCCCATGTCCAGCGGCGAGACCTACACCGGTCTGCAGCAGGGCATTATTGACGGCGCAGAGAACAACGAGACAGTTCTGGTGCAGGACGGCCACGGTGAAGTCTGCAAGAGCTACACCTACACCCAGCACCAGATGGTGCCCGATATCGTGATCATCTCCACCGAGACTTGGGAAAGTCTGGACGAGGCCGAGCAGAGTGCCATCGTAAACGGCATGACGCAGGGCAACGAAGCACACGAGGCCGTATGGCAGGATCTGGTGCAGGAGAACATCGACGGCGCCAAGGAGATGGGCGTCCAGTTCTACACCATCGACAAGACGGCCTTTATCGAGGCCACCCAGTCCCTGCGCGACGAGTTCTGTGCCAAGAGCGCCGACAATGCCCGTTATTACGAGGACTTCCTGTCCTATGTACAGGCTTGATGAGGAGGGGAGCATACCATGTTGATCGTTAAATTCCGCGGCCTGATCGATAAGATCATTCAGGTCCTCAGCACCATTATCATGGGTGTCATGGTCATTGCTGTCTGCTGGCAGGTCATCACCCGCTACATCCTGAACAACCCCAGCACCGTGACCGAAGAAGCGCTGCGGTATCTGCTGATCTGGGTGACCATGGTGGGCGGTGCTTACGCATACGGCCGCCGCAAGCATCTGGCAATCACCGCGCTGAGCAAGCGTCTGTCCTTCAAGGGCCAGAAGATTCTGGATATCTTTGTGCAGGCTATGGTCATCCTGTTCTGCGTTGTTGTCATGATCGGCGGCGGCACGCGCCTTGTCAACACCGCTGCGGATCAGCTGAGCGCTGCGCTGCAGCTGCCCATGCCCCTGATCTACGCCAGCGTCCCTGTGGGTGCCATCCTGTTCATCTTCTACGCGCTCATCTTCATCGGTGAGGATCTGCGCGATATGAAGCAGGGCCCCAAGGCAGAGTCTGCCAAAGAAGCATAAAAAAGGAGGACGAACCTAAAATGGGTACTTTTCAAGTCGGTCTGCTCCTGATCGGCACGTTTGCGCTGCTGCTGGCGCTGAGCGTCCCGGTCTCGGTCAGTATCATCATTTCGTCGGTCGTGACCATGGCCTCCACCCTGTCTCTGGATCTGGGCACTTTCGTTGCCAGCCAGCGCATGGTGGGCGGCGTTGACAGCTTCTCGCTGCTGGCTGTCCCGTTCTACATCCTTTGCGGTGTTCTGATGAACACCGGCGGCATTGCACAGAAACTGATCGATTTCGCAAAAATTCTGGTCGGCCGCATCCCCGGTGGTCTGGCGCACACCAATATTCTGGGCAACACGCTGTTCGGCTCTCTGTCCGGTTCCTCCGTTGCAGCTTCCGTTGCCATCGGCGGCGTTCTGATCCCCATGGAGGAGAAGGAAGGCTACGATAAAAAGTTTGCTGCTGCCGTCAACATCGCTTCCGCACCTACCGGTCTGATCATTCCTCCTTCCGGCATCCTGATCATCTATCCGGTGCTGGCTGGCTGCTCTGTGGTGGGCATGATCATGTCCGGCTACATCCCCGGCCTGATGTGGGCACTGGCCTGTATGGTGGTGGCGTATGTCATCGCAAAGAAGAACCACTATCCCACTGCTGGTAAGGTTCCGGCTTCCGTTTTCTTCAAGTACTTCGTGGACGCCATCCCCAGCCTGCTGCTGATCGTCATCATCGTCGGCGGCGTTATGTCCGGCATCTTCACTGCAACGGAGTCCGCTGCAGTGGCTGTTGCCTACACCCTGTTCCTGTCCATCGTTGTTTACCGCAGCATCAAGATCAAGGATCTGCCCAAGATCCTGCTGGACGCCTGCGAGACCACCGCTGTCATCATGTTCCTGATCGCCGGCTCCAACGTCATGAGCTTTGTTATGAGCTTCACCGGCCTGCCCAGCGCCATCGGCAACGCACTGATCAGCGTTTCCAGCAACAAGTACGTCATCCTGCTCATCATCAACCTTGTCCTGCTGGTGGTTGGCTGCTTCATGGACATCACCCCGGCTGTCCTGATCTTCACCCCGATCTTCCTGCCCGTTGTCCAGTCCTTCGGTATGGACCCCATCCACTTCGGTATCATGATGGTCATGAACCTCGGTATCGGCAACATCACCCCGCCCGTTGGCAGCGCACTGTTCAGCGGCTGCTCGGTAGCAGATATGGACATGGAGGACATGATCAAACCGATCCTGCCGTTCTATGCCGCGATCTTTGTAGCGCTGATGCTGGTAGCCTATGTGCCTTGGTTCTCCATGGCTCTGCCCACCCTGTTCGGCGCAGTCTGATAATGCGAAAAGGAGCAAGTTTTCATGGTTTATTCAGTCACCAAGTATGGCGCTGTCGGCGATGGCGCAACCAATGATGCCGCTGCAATCCAGTCTGCCATTGATGCCTGCAACGCAGCAGGCGGCGGCCGCGTTGTACTGGAGGGCGGTCATACCTACTATTCCAGTTCTATCGAGCTGAAAAGCAACGTAGAGCTGCATCTGGAACAGGGTGCCCTTCTGAAAGCGCACTCCGATATCTCCACCTATTTCAACCCCAACGGCGATGATGCTTCCGTGGCAGCAGTTTCCGGCGCAAAGGCCGTGGACCGCCCGGTGGCAAAGCCGGCCTACACCTTTATTCACGCCAAGGACGCAGACAACTTCTCCATCACGGGTCAGGGCGCAGTGGACGGCAATGTTTATGCCTTTATGAAGCGGGCAAGCCGTTACTACTTCAACGGTGATTTCTACCCCCGTCCCACCATGGTGTATGTGGAGCACTGCAACCACATCTCGTTCCATGACGTGACACTGCAGAACTCTCCGTTCTGGACGCTGCACCCTGCCGGATGCAACGATGTGCTGATCTCCAACATCCGGGTGCTGAACCCGCTGGACTGCACCAATTCCGACGGTATCGATCCGGATCACTCCACCAACGTGCGGATCATCGGCTGCCATGTCCAGTGTGCAGATGACTGCATCTGCCTCAAGACCACGGCGGGCAATAACGAGTACGGCCCCACCAAGAACGTCATCATCTCCAACTGCACGCTGACCTCTACCAGTGCCGCGATCAAAATCGGCACAGAGGGCGTGGCAGATTTCGAGAATATTCTGGTGGATAACTGCATCATCACCGGAACCAACCGCGGCCTGTCCATCCAGATCCGTGACGGCGGCTGTGTGCGGAACGTGAGCTTCTCCAACATCATGATCGAGACCCGCCGTTTTGCCGAGTGCTGGTGGGGCTGCGCGGAACCCATCGTGATGACGACCCACGACCGGAACGCCAACACCCACAGCGGCAGCATCGAGAATGTCCGCTTCTTCAACGTCACCTGCAAGGGTGAGAACGGTGTGTTCCTCTCCGGCAACGAGGAGAATCACATCAAGAATGTTCTGTTTGAAAATGTCAACGTCTGTCTGGAAGCTACCAGCAAGTGGGAGCGCGGAATGTACGACCTGCGTCCCATTCCGCCTGAAAAGGAAGGTATGCTGCATCAGAAGAGTGCAGCCATGTTCCTGCGCTGGGTAGATGGTGTCACCGTCCGGAACTCCACGCTGGGCTTTGCAGGCGAGGACCGTTCGGACTTCGCACAGGCGCTTCTTACTCAGAACTGCACCAACGTGCAGACCATGGGTCTGACTGCTGAGGCTGCCGCCCCGGAGTACCAGAGCATCGAGCTGGGCTGAGCCGCCTATCAATAATGAGCAAGCCGCCGCATCGGCGCTGGCCCCTTTTGCCGGGTCGGGCCGGGCGGCGGCTTCTTTTGAGGGATAAACCAATGAACAAGAAAAAGAACATCATCACGTTTGCCGCGTTCCTGATTCTGATGGTGGGTCTGGGCGCGAACGATGCCATGCGGGGCATTTTTTCCACCATCTTCTCTGCCCACTTCCAGCTGAGTACCGCCCAGTTGTCCCAAATCGTCACCGTAAGCTACATCGGTAACCTCGTGTTTCTGGCCGTCGGCGGCTTCGGGGTGGATATTCTGGGCCGTCGCAAGGCTATGCTGCTGTATACCTTTTTGTGGAGCGGGGCCATGCTGCTGTTCGCCACTACAGATTCCTATTTGCTGCTGTTGGTGGGGATGTTCTTCGCCATGGGTACGTCCACGCTGCTGAACACCAACATGAACCTGATCACCACCGGTATGTTTGCCGCTGCCCCCGGCTTTTTTGTGAACTTCCTGTTCTTCATTCAGGGCATCGGCACCAGCGGCAGCCAGAGCATCATTGGCAACTGGGCTACGGATATTTCCAGCTGGCACACCGTGGCGTGGGGGCTGCTGGCCATTGGCGCAGTGGCCATGGTGCTGTTCGTGCTGTTCCCCATGCCGGAGGTGCAGGAGCAGAAAACCGGGGACAAGGCATCCCCCAAGGAGATCATGGCCTGCCCGGCATTTCTGCCGCTGGTGCTGATCATCGGGCTGTACTTCATTGCAGAACATGGCATTATGAACTGGCTGGTGAGCTATGCCACCAATGCACTGGAAGTGCCCATGGGACAGGCGGCAAACTTTACCGCTGTTTTCTTTGGCTGTGTGATGGTGGGGCGTCTGGTGCTGAGCAGTCTGGTGGATAAGCTTGGCATCTACCGCTGCCTGCGGCTCTTCGCCACCAGCTCCGCCGTGCTGTACACGGTGGGCGTGCTGCTGGGGGCACCGGGCCTGTGGCTCTTGGCGGTCAGCGGCCTGCTGTTCTCCATCCTGTATCCGACCCTTGTCATGCTGATCCCGCGATACTGGCCTAGCCATGCGGCTTCCTCTGCATCGGGTTTAGTGCTGAGTGTGGCTTCGCTGGCGGACATTCTCTTCAACGCCGTGTTTGGCAGCTTGGTGGACGCCGTAGGTTACCGGACTTCCTTCCTCATCATGCCTGCCTGCATGGTGGGATGCACGGCCCTTCTGTGGGGGTTCTTTGCAAAGGCAAAGAAGCTGGAATGGTGTGATTAACGGACGGATACGGTCACTCAAACCAATGCCGTCAAGTTTGAAAACCGTAACCGGGAGCCATGGGTTAGAAGATTAAGAGAAATGCCGTTCCAAAAGCAACTGGAACGGCATTTCTTATTTTTCGATATTCGGCATCTTCTGTCCCCGAAGCTCCTGCCGGATGGCACGGAACTGCTCCGGCACATCCGCATCGGTCATCGCACCGGGGACATCCACTGTCCCAGCGGCTTTGGCGGCTTCATAGAACCAGCATTTATACTCCACGGTCTCCAGCGTGTGCTGTAACTGCTGGATCTGCTGGGTGAGTACCTCCCGCTGATGCCGGAACATTTCCAGCCGGGTGTCAATGGTGTCGTCTCCCTGCATGGAAAGCTCAATATACTGCCGGATATCCTTGATGGACATTCCGGCTTTTTTCATGCAGCGGATGACCTGCAGCCACTCGAAGTCGTTTTCCCGGAACATCCGAATGCCGCCGGAGGAACGCTCCACAAAGGGAAGTAACCCTTCTTTGTCGTAGTAGCGCAGGGTGGAGGCAGGTACGCCCAGCGTTTGTGCCATTTCGCCTACGGTATAGATCATCTGAAACCTCCGTTTTTTCAAAAAGCCCTTGACTTAAAGTGCGCTTTAAGTTGTATGATAAAATCAAACTTTATCAACATCATAATGCGGATGCACTTTGCTGTCAAGGAGGTCCCTATGAGCAAGAAGGTATTGATTTTGTCTGGCAGTCCCCGGAAGGGCGGTAACTCTGATATTCTATGCGATGAATTTCTGCGTGGAGCGCAGGATGCCGGGCACAAAGCAGAAAAGATCCGGGTCGCTGAGAAAAAGGTGGCTCCCTGTTCCGGCTGCTACTACTGCAGCACCCACGGTGGAGCCTGCGTCCACAAGGATGATATGGCAGACATCCTGCAAAAGATGATCGATGCCGATGTCATTGTGCTGGCAAGTCCGGTATATTTCTACTCCATCAGTGCCCAGTTGAAGGCAGTGATCGACCGTACCGTGGCACGGTGGCTTGAGGTCAAAGACAAGGAATTCTACTACATCACCACCATGGCAGACGAGGAAAAAGCCTCTGCGGACACTACGCTGGCCTGCTTCCGGGGCTATGCAGACTGCGTGGAAGGAGCCGTGGAAAAGGGAGTCCTTGTAGCAGGTGGTGTTTACGAGCCGGGTGCGGTGCGAAACACCTCTGCAATGGCACAGGCTTACGAGATGGGGAGGAACGTATAATGGCAGTGAAACAGACAGCAGGGCGGGATGCTCTGGGCGAATTTGCACCAAAATTTGCAGAACTTAACGATGAGGTACTATTCGGGCAGGTGTGGAGCCGAGAGGATAAACTCTCCCTCCGGGACCGCAGCCTTGTGACGGTGGTAGCACTGATGGCGCAGGGACTGACGGACTCCTCGTTTCGGTATCACCTGACGGCAGCGAAAAACAACGGCATTACCCGGACTGAGATTGCAGAGATCCTGACCCATGCGGCATTTTATGCAGGCTGGCCCAAGGCGTGGGCGGCTTTCCGCATGGCAAAGGAAGTCTGGGCAGAGGACGCTGCGGAGGATGCCAAAGCACAGCACCAGAGTGAAATGGTGTTCCCCATCGGCGCGCCCAACGACGGTTTTGCACAATATTTCAGCGGAAAAAGCTATCTGGCACCCCTGTCCACCGCACAGGCTGGCATTTACAACGTCACCTTTGAACCGGGCTGCCGGAACAACTGGCACATCCACCATGCCGCAAAGGGTGGCGGGCAGATCCTTGTCTGCGTGGCAGGCCGGGGCTACTATCAGGAATGGGGCAAAGTGCCACGGGAGCTGCATCCGGGCGATGTGGTGAACATTCCCCCGGAGGTCAAGCACTGGCACGGTGCTGCACCCGATTGCTGGTTCTCTCATCTGGCCGTGGAAGTGCCCGGCGAAGGCACCTCTAACGAGTGGTGCGAGCCGGTGGCGGAGAAAACCTATGGGATACTGCGGTAACCTCTACGATATGTACAACAGGGAGTTCCCCGGCGGGAGCTTCCTGTTTTTCATTTCCTGCAAGATGAGCCTGTTCCGCCTGCCATGCGGCTGTCTGTAAGCAGACGTAAAAAACAGCAAGGCTCCCGCCCGGAGGATCTGCCCCGGGTGGGAGCCTTTATTTCCCGGGATATTCAGGACAGTGGAAAAATTTTCAAAAAAGTTGCAAATCGTGCAGGAAATCTTCCTTGTAGTCCGTTTTATAAGATGGTATCATGACATTGATTTGCGCAGCTGACCCGGAGCAGGAACTCGCAGGTGGGATGATTTTTGCGGGTGCGGCGGGAAGGGCGCAGAGCGATGAACGCAGGAGGAATGCATTCTTCTTTTTCACAGGTCTACAGGAAAAATCACAGGAGGTCAGGCTTTTCATGCTAGGTTTCAACAAAAAGACACAGGACGCCTCTCCGCAGGAGAATACCGGCGGGGAAAATAAGGTGCTCCACTTTATCAGGACCCACAAAAAGCGCTGCATCGCGGCGGTCGTGGCCGTGGCAGTGCTGGCGGTGGTGGTCATCCCCCGCAGGAGCCGCAGTGCATCGGCAGACATGGCGTATGTGCAGGAGGCGCTGGGACGCCGCGACATCGTGAACGTCTACGACGGCAGCGGAACCATCAATGCCGCCGATTCCTACACCGTCAAGTCCCTCGTCACCGGCACGGTGCTCACCGCCGACTTCGAGCTGGGCGACACCATCCAGAAGGGCGATGTCCTCTACGTCATCGACAGCTCGGATGTGGAGGGCGACCTCGAGAGCGCACAGCTTTCGGTGTCTCAGGCCCAGCGCAGCTACGATGACGCGGCCGACGCCCGGAACGTCCGCACGAAGATCAGCGGCGAGGTCAGCTCCTTTGCCGTGGCCGCGGGCGATGCGGTGCAGGCCGGTCAGACCGTCGCCACTGTCCGCGACACCTCTGTGATGCTGCTGGCCGTGGATTTCCCCGCCGCCGAGGCCCAGAGCTTCGCCGTCGGTCAGGCCGCGCAGGTCATGCCGGACACCACCTTTGAGGTGCTGAACGGCACCATCCGCTCGGTATCGGGCGCAGACCCCTCCGGTGACGCCAGCCTCATGACCTGCACCGTCACCATCGCGGTGCCCAACACGGGCAGCCTGACCACCGCGCAGGCCGCAGTGGCGCAGGTGAACGGCGTCAGCTCCCTCAACTCGGCCCACTTTGCCTACCAGCGCGAGGAGACCGTCGTGGCCGCTGCCTCCGGCACCGTGTCCGAGCTTTGCGTCAGGGAGGGCAGCACCGTCCGTCAGGACGACGTGCTCCTCCGCATCACCGGCAAGGATCTGGACAAGCAGGCCCAGAACGCCGCCGACAATCTTCGCTCCGCCGAGCTGCGGATGTCTTCCGCAGAGCGGAACATCAGCCACTACACTATCGATGCGCCCATCAGCGGCACCATCGTGGACAAAAAGGTCAAAGCCGGCGATAAGCTCAGCGCCAACGACGCAGCCATGCAGAACCTCTGCACCATCTACGATATGAGCTATCTGGAACTGAAGCTCAACGTGGATGAGTTGAAGATCCGCTCGCTCAAGGTCGGGCAGGAGGTGGAGATCACCGCCGACGCCGTCCCGGGCGAGACCTACAAGGGCACCATCAGCAGCATCCTCGTGGCCGGAACCACTGCCAACGGCTCCACCAGCTACCCCGTCACCGTCCGCATCGACGAGATGGGCGATCTGCTGCCCGGCATGAATGCCTCGGCCAAGATCACCACCGCCAGCGTCAAGGATGTTCTGGCCCTGCCCAACGCCGCCCTCGTCCGGGGCAGCTATGTGCTGGTGACGAAGGATTCGCCCAGCGCTGCAAATGCCGAGGCCTCCATGACCGCCCCTGACGGCTATGTTTACGTCAAAGTGACCACCGGCATCAGCGACGATGATTACATCGAGGTGAAGAGCGGCCTGCAGGAGGGCGACACTATCGCTTACGACACCTCGACGGTCAGCGCGACCGACTTCTACAGCAACATGATGGTGTCTGCCGAAGGAGGCGACGAATGAGCGCCCTGATCGAGTTTGACGAGGTCTGCAAATACTACCAGATGGGTGACACCCTCGTCAAAGCGGCAGACCACATCTCCATGAAGATAGACCGGGGCGAGTTCGTGGCCATCGTGGGCCAGTCCGGCTCCGGCAAATCCACCTGTATGAACATCATCGGCTGTCTGGATGTGCCCACCCACGGCCGGTATCTGCTGGACGGCAGCGACGTCGGCAAGATGAACCGCCGTGAGCTGGCGGCCATCCGGAACGAGAAGCTGGGCTTCATCTTCCAGCAGTATAATCTGCTGCCCAAGCTGACCCTGCTGGAAAACGTGGAAGTCCCCCTCATCTACGCAGGCGTGGGCGGCAGCGAGCGCCGCCGCCGCGCCATCGCAGCGCTGGAACAGGTGGGTCTGGGCAGCAAGCTCCGGAACAAGCCCAACCAGCTCTCCGGCGGCCAGCAGCAGCGTGTGTCCATCGCCCGCGCCCTTGTCCGCAACCCGCCCATCATTCTGGCCGACGAGCCGACGGGTGCGCTGGACTCCCATACCGGCCGGGAGGTGCTGGGGATGCTTCAGGAGCTGCACAAACAGGGACACACCGTGGTCCTCATCACCCACGACAACTCCATCGCCGTGCAGGCAGAGCGCATCATCCGGTTGGAGGACGGTGTCGTCGTCTACGACGGCGATGCCCACGCCCCCGAGGCGGTCGTGCAGCCGAACCTCATGATGTCGGCCCCGAAAGCCGGAGAGGAGGGAACGCACGCATGATAAAGGAGACCTTCAAGCAGGCCATCCAGAACGTGTGGAGCAACAAAGTCCGCACCTTCCTCACCATGCTGGGCATCATCATCGGCGTTATGGCCGTCATCGTCATCGTCGGCCTCGGCAACGGCATGACCCACATGATGCAGGACTTCTACTCCGATATGGGCAGCGATATTCTGTCGGTCAACGTCATGACCGCCAGCACCCGCACGGTGGAGGTCAGCGATGTGTATAACATCATCAACCAGAAGCCGGAGTATTACAGGGGCCTTTCGCCCATCGCCAGCGCCGGGACAGACCCGCTGCGGGTGGCAGGGGAGAAGTACCGCCGCACCAACATCAGCGGCGTCAATGAGGATTATCTGACCATCAACAACTATAAGGTGGCCAAGGGCCGGGGCATCCAGTACGCCGACCTGATGGACAACAAGAACATCTGCGTCATCGGCGACTATGTGGACCGCAAGATCTTCGGCGGCAACGGCCTCGGCAGCACCCTCAAGGTGGGTGCAAACGAGTTTCGCATCGTGGGCGTGCTGGAAGGCCGCTCCAAGCCCGCCGCCCAGTACGAGGGCGGCAACGACGACGTTGTCCTTGTCCCCTACACCACCCTGCTGAGCCTCAGCAGCGGAAGCAGCGTCAGCCAGTATTACGTCGTGCTGCAGGATGCAGACCACTCGGACGAGGCACAGGAGTTTTTGCAGTCGCGGCTCAAGAAGCTGGTCAGTAAGGATGACTACGTCTTCGTCATGAGCCTGAGTGCGGCAATGTCGCAGATGTCCTCTATGATCAATATTATGGTGGGCGTCCTGACGGCCATCGCAGGCATCTCGCTTCTGGTGGGCGGCATCGGCATCATGAACATCATGCTGGTGTCTGTCACCGAGCGCACCCGCGAGATCGGCATCCGGAAGGCGCTGGGCGCACAGGAGAGCACCATCCTGACCCAGTTCGTCGTGGAGGCCGGCGTCACGTCGGCGCTGGGCGGCTGCTTCGGCATCGTGCTGGGCTACATCGTCTCGGCCATCATCAACCAGATCCTTCCGTTCGTCCTGACGGACATCACCCTGAACGTCACCCCCTCGGCGGACGCAGCGGCCATCGCCGTGGGCATCTCCTGCGGCATCGGCGTCCTGTTCGGCTTCCTGCCTGCCCGCCGTGCCGCCCGCCTGAACCCCATCGAGGCGTTGAGGTATGATTAACCTCTCGGGAATGCTTCTGGCTCTCCCTTTGGGAGAGCTGTCACCGAAGGTGACTGAGAGGGCAAGGATGCTCCTCCTTTGTCAGGCGGCTTGCCCTCTCCGTCTCGCATTCGCTCGCCACCTCTCCCAAAGGGAGAGGCGATGGCGTTGATTCTATAAGGAGTTTACCATGAAAAAAAGATTCCTCGCATTCCTGCTGGCCGTCTGCGTGGCGGTTTCCATGCTGGTGCTGCCCGCCTCGGCGGTCGGCTCCAACGCGGCAGTCCAGACGGCGACGGCGCTGGGCGGTCTGACCGCAGAGCAGTCCGCTTCTCTGGGCGCGCCCCTCACCCGTGGGCAGGCGGCCCGTCTCCTGACGGCTTTCTCGGCCTACCGCGACACCGCCGCAGCACAGGGCCGCACCGGCCGTCTGTACAGCGATGTGGACAGCGATTCGCCCTACGCCGTCTACATCCGCACTGCCGTCCAGAACGGCTGGATGACCGGCTACTCCGATGGCAGCTTCCGCCCGGACAATGCCGTTACGCTGGAGGAGGCCTGCACCATGGCCCTCCGCCTGCTGGGCTACGATGTGGCGAGCCTCGGCGGCACCTTCCCCTCGGCCCAGCTCAATAAGGCAAGCGCACTGGGCCTGCGCAATGACATCAGCGCCCGTCAGGGCGAGGTGCTGACCCTCGAGCAGGGCACCGTGCTCTTCTACAATGCCCTCACTGCCATGAACGGCAGCGGTCAGGTCTACGCCTCCACGCTGGGCTTTGCGGTGAGCAACGGTCAGGTGGACATCTCCTCCGTCCTGCTGGACAACGTCAAAGGCCCCTTCGTGGCCGATGCGGCCACGGCCCTGCCCTTTGCCCCGGCGGCCATCTACCGCAACGACGAAGTCACCACCTCTGCGGCCCTCTCGCCCTATGATGTCTACTATTATAATGAGAGCGCCCGCACCCTGTGGATCTACAATAAGCGTGCCGCAGGCCGTGTGACGGCGGTCTCGCCCTCGGCCAGCGCCCCGACCTCTGTGACTGTGGCTGGGGTCAGCTACACCATCGCCTCGCCCTCTGTGGCCTACCAGCTGTCCTCCCTGTCCGGCGGCGGCGTGGGTCAGGTGGTCACGCTGCTGCTTGGTATGAATGACGCCGCAGTCTCCGTCCTCACCGGAGACGAGGCCGACGCCGTCTTTTACGGCGTGGTGCAGTCCTCATCCCGCACCCTCGTGGAGACCAACAGCGCCGAGGTGCAGCAGGCCGTCTCCATCATGTGCACCGACGGCACGGCCCGCACCGTCAACGTAAACAATAAGCTCAATTTCCCGGCGGGTAAGCTGGTGGAGATCTGCGTGGACGAGGGCGGCGAGAGCGTTAAGTCCATCTCGCCCCGCCCGGTCAGCGGCACCATCCGCGCCGACGGCACCGCACTGGGCGACACCCCGTTTGCAGACAACGTGCAGATCCTTGATACGACGTCGGAGGGTGTGGCTGGGGCAGTTCGCCCCAGCCGCCTATCGGGGGTAACGCTGAGTGAGAACGACGTCCGCTACTACACCACCAACGCCGCCGGTGAGATCGACCGGGTCATCCTCAACGATGTGACCGGCGACCTGTGGGAGTATGCCGCGCTGGATTCCGTCCGCCGCCTGACGGACGAAGCCGCCAAGAAGATCGACAAGAAGATCAGCGAGAAGGCGCAGGACGCCGCAAAGGAGGCCGCAGGCCTCCCCACGACGACAACGACCACCACCACGGTGAAGAAGACCGACGAGGAGACCTTTCAGGACGTGAAGAACATTCTGGTGCCCAGCACCAGCGATGTGCTCTACGGCCTCATCGACGGCAGCATCGTCAGCTCTACCTGGAACACCCTCACCGGCAAGACGGACCAGCTCTTCAGCTATGTGCTCCGCCGCACCGGCGACAGTGTGGGCGGCACGCTGGGTGATTTCCTCAACTATCTGGGTGAGGGCGCCACCTACGTCTGCTACACCGGCGGCAAGCAGGTGGCCTACAGCACCTCCACCAAGTATCCCATCGTGGCGGGCGGCATCGCCATCGGCCGCTCTGCCGACGGCAAGGCCATCAACCGGATGCTCCAGCTCTCGCCGGTGGTCATCGACAGGCTGGGCGCGGCTTCGGTCATGAGCGGGGACAAGCGGTATGAGACCGCCGACGATATGCAGGTCTATCTGTGGTCGAACGGCCAGTATTTCGCCACCTCGCTGCCCAAGGTCAACACCGAGGACTACAAGCTCATCGGCTGGTACGACAACTTTGGCTGCGCAGGCGGAAAGAAGATCCGCATCCTCGTGGCCGTCAAGACGAACTGAGATCTTCCCTGAAAGAACAAAGCAGCAGCCTCACCGAACGCAGAGTGAGGCTGCTGCTTTTTTCGTTTAGCTGTTGGACTGGGGGACGCGGCAGAAAAAGGGCCTTCCCATTTGCCACCGGCCCGGTTTCGTGTTACAATAAAAACCAGAGAAATTGCGGAAAAAGGAGGTGCGGCAATGATACGCATCGCTCTTGTGGAGGATGAGGCAGAGGTACGGGCGCAGCTGCAAGGCTATGTGCAGCGGCACACCCGGCAGTATGGTACCGAGTTTGCTGTGACGGAGTTCGCCGACGGGATGGAGCTGCTGGATGATTACCGCCCGGTGTACGATGTCCTGTTTCTGGACGTGGAGATGAAGCATCTGGACGGGATGGAGACGGCCCGGCGGGTGCGGGAGCTGGACAAGGACGTCATCATCGTCTTCATCACGAATATGGCCCAGTACGCCATCGGCGGGTACGCGGTGGGTGCGCTGGACTATGTGCTCAAACCGGTGCCCTACTTTGCTTTTTCGCAGCAGCTCCGGAAGGTGGAGGAGCAGCTGCGCCGCCGGGTGCGGCACTATCTGGCCCTGCCGGTGGAGGGCGGGCTGCGGCGGCTGGACTCTGCCCTCATCTATTATCTGGAAAGCGAGGGCCACCGCGTCCGCTTCTACACCGAGGAGGGGGACTTCGCGGCGGCGGGCACCCTGAAAGCCTTCGAGGAGAAGCTGGCTGAGCGGCCCTTTGCCCGCTGCAACAGCGGCTACCTCGTCAATCTGGCGCAGGTGAAGGGGGTGCAGCAGGGGATGGTGCAGGTAGGACCTTATGAATTGCAGCTGAGCCGGCCCCGGCGGAAAGCTTTCCTCGCGGCGCTGGCCGACCACATCGGAGGTGGAGGCGCATGACGGCGCTGCCCAATATCCCGCGCCTTTACACGGCGCTGGCCGAGTGTCTGGCCGTGGGCATCTACGCCCTGCCGCTGGGCCTCCGCTTCGGCCCGAAAGCTACTCTCGCCGTCAGCGCGGCGTGGGCGCTGGTCCTCTGCGCTTTTTTGCAGGCCACGGGCAGCGTCCCGCTGGCGTGGTGGATCCCCTGCATGGCGGCGGCGGTGGCGATGCAGTACCTCTACCTTTGGCTCACCCGCACCATCTCGCTGCTGGAGGCCGGGTATGTCTGCGCCCGGGCCTTTGTTCTGGCCGAGCTGGCCGCCAGCGCCGAGTGGCAGCTGCACTGTTTCCTCTGGCCCCAGCGCAGCGGGGCCGATGGCCTGTCGCTGGCGCTGCTGGCGGTGGTCTACAGCGGGGTCTTTGGCTGCATCTGGCTGCTGGAGCACAAGCACGCCAGCCCCAAGGGCCGCATCGTCATCAGCGGAAAAGCGGCCCTCGTGGCCGTCGTCATGGCGGCGATGGTCTTCGCGGTGAGCAACCTGCTGTTCTTGGGTGACCGCGAGGTGGACATGAGCGTCTACTACATCCGCACGCTGGTGGACATCTGCGGCGTCCTCATCCTGACCGTCCAGCACGAGCAGCTGCGAGAGGCGGCCCTCCACAGTGAGCTTGCGGCGATGGACGAGGTGCTCCACCGCCAGTATGAGCAGTACAAGCGGAGCAAAGAGGGCATCCGGCTCATCAACAGCCGCTACCATGAGTTGAAAATTCAGATCGCAGACATCCGTGCCGAGCGCGACCGGGCCAAGCAGGACGCCGCGCTGGCCCGGATGGAAAGCGGCATCCGCCGGTATGAGGCCGAGAACAAGACCGGCAATCCGGTGCTGGACACCCTGCTCACCGCAAAGAGCATGGACTGCCAGCAGCGGGGCATCAACATGACCAGCGTGGCCGATGGCAGCAAGCTGGGGTTCCTGACGACCCGTGAGCTGTGCACCCTCGTGGGCGCGCCGCTGGACAACGCCATCGAGTGTGTCACGGCCGAGCCGGACCCCGAAAAGCGGCTGCTGCGGGTGGCCGTCTATGACCAGAGCGGCTGTGTGATGCTCCGCTTCGAGAATTACTGCGCCCAGCCCGTGGAACTGGGCGCAGACGGCCTGCCCCGCCACAACACCCACGGCGGCTACGACCTGCGGGGCGTGCAGGCGGCAGCGCAGGACCACGACGGCACCATGACCCTTCACTGGGCCGACGGCTGGTTCACGCTGCGGATCCTGCTGCCGATCCCGGAATAAAGAAAAACCTCTCCGGCATTGCGAAGCAATGACGGAGAGGTTTTTCTGTTTTGCACAATAAAGCTGGGCCTGTATTTGTGAATAAGCACAATAAAATTTGAAACCAAAATGAAACTTCTGCAAAATATGCCTCGGAAATGACAGGTTGTGAAAATCTTTGTAAATTTTCATTGAATTCCTTTATAATGGATGCCGACAGTCCGGGAGCTGTGCCCGGGAAATATGAATTCAGAATAAGGAGGAAGAATTATGTTGTCCGTCAATATGGATGATGTAATGCAGGTAGTTTCCAACATCCAGAACTACCTGATCGCCTTCGGCGTCGTGGTCGTGGTCGCACTCGTTGCGATGTTTGCGGCCAAGAAGCTGCCGAAAGCCAAGAAGAAGATGGTCCGTGCGCAGTCTGGTGTCGCCATTCTGCTGGCACTGGTCATCGTTGTCAACCTCATCTGCACCGGCCCCATGTCCACCATGCTGGATCTGGTCTCCGGTGAAGGCTCCATCAGCGAGGAGACCTCCGCAGAGGCGACCGAGCTGGTGAACGAGATCACGCAGGAGGGCATCGTTCTGGCACAGAACGATGACAACATCCTGCCTGTGGCCTCCGGCTCCAAGCTGAACGTCTTTGGCTGGGCCTCCACCAGCCCCTGCTACGGCGGCACCGGCTCCGGCGCACTGAACGACGCCTATCCCGTCACCGATCTGCTCACCGGCCTGCACGATGCGGGCATTGAGACCAACGACGAGCTGAGCAAGTTCTACACCGACTACTGCGCTACCCGTCCCAGCGTCGGCATGGCACAGCAGGACTGGACCCTGCCTGAGCCGAATGTCAGCCTGTACACCGACGAGATGATGGCAAACGCCAAGGAATACTCTGACACCGCTATGGTGGTCATCACCCGCGTCGGCGGCGAGGGCGCAGACCTTCCCACCGATATGGCTGCTGTCGTGGACGGCAGCTGGGTCCGCCGTGTGGCAGACTACCGCGGCTCTCAGCGCGGCGCTGGCTATTACAACGGCTCTTATGACGACAGCCTGAACGAGGGCAACGACTGGGAT
The DNA here is from genome assembly GCF_020687345.1 of Faecalibacterium butyricigenerans. Lineage (NCBI taxonomy): Bacteria > Bacillati > Bacillota > Clostridia > Eubacteriales > Oscillospiraceae > Faecalibacterium > Faecalibacterium butyricigenerans. The sequence continues at coordinate 32,793 of NZ_JAJEQL010000014.1, read as the reverse complement.
GCAGGCGACCACTTCCTGCAGCTGTCCAACCGCGAGGAAGAGCTGATCGATCTGGTCACTTCCAACTTCGACAACGTCATCGTCGTCTACAACGGCGCAAACGCATTCGAGATGGGCTGGGTCAAGGATTACCCCCAGATCAAGGGCGTTCTGCTCTGCCCCGGCACCGGCCAGTCCGGCTTTGAGGGCTTTGGCCGCGTGGTCGCCGGTGAGGTCAACCCCTCCGGCCGCACCGCAGATACCTATGTCACCGACCTGACCGCCTCTCCGTGGTGGAACAACTTCGGCGACTTCAAGTACACCAACGCTTCCGAGTTCAACTCCAATGCAAGTATGTTCGACCCCGAGGGCACCACTCCCTCCTTCGTCAACTACGTCGAGGGCATCTACGTCGGCTACAAGTTCTATGAGACGGCTGCCGATGAGGGCCTCATCGACTACGACAAGGAAGTGGTCTATCCCTTCGGCTACGGCCTGAGCTACACCACCTTCACCCAGAAGATGAGCGACATCACCAACGATGGCGCAGACCTGAAGTTCTCCGTCACTGTCACCAACACCGGCTCTGTTGCCGGCAAGGATGTTGTCGAGATCTACAGCGATCCTCCGTATACCAACGGCGGCATCGAGAAGGCCTCCGCAAACCTGCTGGACTTCGCCAAGACCGGCGAGCTGGCTCCCGGCGAGAGCGAGACCATCGACTTCACCATCCCGGTGGAGGAGCTGGCTTCCTACGATTACCAGAACAACGGCTGCTATGTGCTGGAGGCTGGCGATTACGTCATCAGCACCAACGCAGACTCCCACACCGCTCTGGATTCCAAGACCTGCACCTTCGCTTCGGACATCGTCTACAACGAATCCAACAAGCGCGAGAGCGATGAGGTCGTGGCCACCAACCAGTTCGATTTCGCTGAGGGCGAGATCACCTATCTGTCCCGTGCAGACGGCTTCGCAAACTACGATGAAGCCACTGCCGCTCCTGCTACCTACGAGATGAGCGACGAGGTCAAGGCTGGCTTCGAGAACTGCTTCACCTACACCGAGTCCGGCTACGAGAAGGACGAGGACCCCAACGCAGAGGACATTACCACCGGCGCAAAGAACGGCCTCAAGCTGGCTGACCTGCGCGGCGTGGATTACAACGACTCCAAGTGGGATGACCTGCTGGACGAGATGAGCATCGACGACCTGCAGCAGACCATCGGCTTCGGTGGCTATCAGACCGCAGCGGTGGACAGCGTCGGCAAGGTGCGCACCAACGACTGCGATGGCCCCGCCTCCATCAACAACAACTTCACCGGCGTCGGCTCGGTCGGCTTCCCGGCTGCTACCCTCATCGGCATGACCTGGAGCAAGGATCTGGCCCATGACTTCGGCGACAGCATCGGCAAGATGGCCAACGAGATGAACACCTCCGGCTGGTACGGCCCGGCCATGAACATCCACCGCACCGCATTCTCCGGCCGCAACTTCGAGTATTACTCGGAGGACGGCGTTCTGTCCGGCGAAATGGCCGCAAGCGCCATCGCAGGCGCACAGGAGCACGGCGTCTACGCTTACATGAAGCACTTTGCCCTGAACGATCAGGAGGGCAACCGCAACTGCATGGCGGCCACCTGGTCCAACGAGCAGGCCATCCGTGAGATCTACCTCAAGCCCTTCGAAATGTCGGTCAAGGATGCAGACTGCCACGCAGTCATGTCCTCTTTCAACTACATCGGCAATCGCTGGGCCGGCGGCTGCTCCGAGCTGCTGCAGAACGTCCTGCGCGGCGAGTGGGGTTTCCTCGGCTTCGTCGAGACCGACTACTTCGGCGTCTACGGCTACATGACCGCCGATCAGGCTGTCCGCAACGGCGGCGACCTGATGCTCTGCACCACGGGCAACGATTACAACAACGTGACCGTCCTGACCAACAGCAGCAAGCAGGCCATGCGCACCGCTGCCAAGAACATCCTCTACACCGTGGTCAACAGCCGCGCTTACGATGAGGAGAACCTGAACCCCGGTATGGCAAAGTGGAAGATCGTCCTGATCGGTGCAGACGTCGTCGCCGCACTGCTCATCGTCGGTCTGGAGTACACCGCCATCAAGAACTACAAAAAGCGCAAGGAAGAGGAAGAAGTCTAAGACGTAAGCACTCTCCGTGCAGCACCTGAACAAAACCGATGGCAAAGGCCCGCTGCAGCGAACAGCGGGCCTTTGCCCCGCTCAGGGATCAATGAGGAAAATGCGATGAAGCACACTGACATCATCCGGAAACTGAACCTAGAACAGAAATGTGCCCTGCTCTCGGGCGAGACGGTCTTCACCACCCGCGCTCTGCCGGGCAAGGGCATCCCGTCCATTACCCTGTCGGACGGCCCCAACGGCGTCCGCAAGCAGGCGGGGGCGGCCGACCATCTGGGCCTGAACCCCAGCGTCCCGGCCACCTGCTTCCCGACCTCCTCCGCCACGGCGTGCAGCTGGGACGAGGCCCTCGGCGAGGCCGTGGGCGAGGCGATGGGCGAGGAGGCCGCCGCACAGGAGGTGGCTGTCCTCCTCGGCCCCGGCCTGAACATCCAGCGCAGCCCCCTCTGCGGCCGTGACTTCGAGTATTTTTCGGAGGACCCCATCCTTGCGGGCAAAATGGCTGCGGCCTATGTGCGGGGCATCCAGAAAAAAGGCATCGCGGCCTGCCCCAAGCACTTCGCGGTCAACAGTCAGGAGCTGCGCCGGATGGCCTCCGACTCGGTGGTGGACGAGCGCACCCTGCGGGAGCTGTACCTGACCGGCTTCGAGATCGTGGTCAAGGAGGCCCGGCCCAAGACCATCATGACCTCCTACAACCTCATCAACGGCACCTACGCCAACGAGAACGCCCATCTCCTGCAGGACATCCTGCGGAAGGATTGGGGCTTCGACGGGGCGGTCGTCACCGACTGGGGCGGCTCCAACGACCACGCCCTCGGCGTGAAGAACGGCTCCACCCTCGAGATGCCCTGCCCCGGCGGCGACTCCATCCGGGAGCTGATGAAGGCCGTGAAGGACGGCAAAGTCACCGAGGCCGACCTCGACGCCCGCCTCGACGAGCTGCTGGAGCTGGTGCTCTCCACCCACGCGGCAGTGGAGAAAGCCCCCCGCACCTTTGACGCGGCTGCCCACCACGCACTGGCCCGCCGCGCCGCCGCCGAGAGCATCGTCCTGCTCAAGAACGAGGACGGCATCCTGCCCCTGAAGGCGGGCGAAAAGCTGGCCGTCATCGGCGACTTTGCCCAGACGCCCCGCTATCAGGGCGCAGGCTCCAGCGCCGTCAATGCGCTCCAAGTAGATGCTCTGCTGGACTGCATCAAAGCCGACGACAGCGGCATCGCCTTTGTGGGCTACGCCTCCGGCTTCGACCGTCAGGGAGCCGCAGACCCCAAAAAGCAGGAGGAGGCCGTCTCCCTCGCAAAGCAGGCCGACACCGTCCTGCTCTGCCTCGGCCTCGATGAGCTGCGGGAGAGCGAAGGTCTCGACCGCGCCGATATGGCGCTGGCCGAGAACCAGCAGCAGCTTCTGGACGCAGTGGCCGCCGTCAACCCGAATGTCGTCGTCCTGCTGAGCGCCGGTGCGCCGGTGGAGACCCCGTGGGTGGGCCGGTGCAAGGCGCTGGTCTACGGCGCGCTGGGCGGACAGGCGGGTGCCGGTGCGGCAGCGGACATCCTCACCGGAAAGCTCTGCCCCTGCGGCAAGCTGTCCCAGACGTGGGCAAAGGCCTACGACGACACCCCCGCCAAGGCAAACTTCGGCGGCGAGGGCCGGAACGTGGAGTACCGCGAGGGCCTGTATGTGGGCTACCGCTACTATCAGACCGCCGGTGTGAAGCCTGCCTTCCCCTTCGGCTACGGCCTGAGCTACACCACCTTCGAATACAGCGGCCTCAAGGCCGACGAAACGGGTGTGAGCCTTACCGTCACCAACACCGGCAGCGCCGCCGGTGCCGAGATCGTCCAGCTCTACGTCGCAAAGCCGGATGCGAAGGTCTTCCGCCCCGAGCAGGAGCTGAAGGGCTTTGCAAAGGTCTCTCTCGCCCCCGGCGAGAGCAAGACCGTGGCCATCGCGCTGGACGATAAGGCGTTCCGCTACTGGAACGTCAAGACCAACGCATGGGAGGTCGAGGGCGGCAGCTACCAGCTCCGGGTGGGCGCGTCCAGCGTGGACATCCGCCTGACGGCAGACATCACCGTCAAGGGCACCAATGCCCCCGACCCCTACGCGGGCCTGAGCCTGACCCACTACGTCTCCGGTCAGATCACCTATGTGACCGACGCCGAGTTCGAGGCCCTGCTGGGCCATCCCATCCCGGAGGACGTCGTCCGCATCGACCGGAACATGACGCTGGGCGAGATGGATCATGGCCGCAGCCCGCTGGGCTGGCTGGCCCAGAAGGTGCTGCGCAGCCGTCTTGACGCCAGCTTTGCAAAGGGCAAGCCTGACCTGAACACCGTCTTCCAGTACAATATGCCCCTCCGTGCGCTGGCCAAGATGACCAACGGCATGGTCAGCATGGGGATGGTGGACGGCCTCGTCTGGGAACTGAAGGGCTTCTGGCTGGTGGGCATCGTCCGGGTCATCTACGAATTTATCAAGAACGCCATCCTGAACGCTCAGCTGAAAAAGCGGCTGCGTCAGGGCTGAGAAGGAGGAACGACCGTGAATTTCTGGAATATCTTTGCCCAAAAGCATCCGGCTGCGGCCAAATGGGTGCGGGAGGGCGGACTGTTCGTTATCGTGTCCAACCTCATCACCGTGTTCAAGTACCTGCTGCTGCAATTTCTGCCCAAAGCTTTTGCCGGTCTGCCGGTGGTGGACTTCGGCTGGCCGGGCATCGACATCACCCTCTTCGGGGAGACCTTCAAGTGGAACATCCTCGGCTACGATGCGGCCCACGGCGGCCTGCCCTACTTCTGCGCCTACATGGTGGCCATGATCATCGGCGAGTGCATCAATTTCCCCATCCAGCGCAGCCTCGTCTTCCGCAGCAAGGGCAATCTGGCAAAACAGATCGGCTGGTACCTGCTGGCCTTCTGTCTCATCACCTGCATCGTCAACTCCATCAACTGCATCTGGGTGGCGGTGGCCGGTCTGCTGGTGCCCGACTTCATCTACAACATCGGCACCACCGTGCTCAACGGCGGCATCTCGATGGTGATCTTCTTCTTCGTGAACAAGATCATCTTCCCCGAGGGCGAGGCCGCAAAATAAACTGACATTCTCTCTATTTTCATCATTTTCTTCATCCAAACCAACAGGCCGTCCCCTGAAAAGGGGGCGGCCTGTTGGCATATTGAGCGATTTTGGACGCTGGAAAGGACGAATTTTCGGTCATAGGGGAAGAATCTGTCGGAGAGGGTTGTACTTTGCTGCTTTAGTGTGGTAAAATCGTGCCATGCTTTTATAGAGAAAGCAGCAAAGGGGGAAATGTATATGAGTGAGATCTGTATCATCGTCACCATCGTCGTCTATCTTGCGGCCATGCTGCTGGTGGGTTTCGCCTACAGCAAGACCAACAACGACAGCACCGACTTCTACCTCGGCGGGCGGAAGATGGGCCCGCTGGTCACGGCCATGAGCGCCGAGGCCAGCGATATGTCCAGCTGGCTTCTGATGGGTATGCCGGGTCTGGCCTACCTGAGCGGCATCGCCTCGCCGGGCTGGACGGCCATCGGTCTTGCGCTGGGCACATGGCTCAACTGGCTCATCGTAGCCCGGCGTCTGCGCCGCTACTCGGCCAACCTCGACGCCATCACCGTGCCGCAGTTCTTGTCGCTCCGCTTCCATGACCAGCGCAACCTGCTGAACGCTCTGGGCGCGGTCATCATCATCGTCTTTTTCGTGCCCTACACGGCTTCGGGCTTTGCGGCCTGCGGCAAGCTGTTCCACAGCCTTTTCGGGGTGGACTACATGGCCGCCATGCTGGTGTCGGCCCTCGTCATCGTGGGCTATACCATTCTGGGCGGCTTCCGGGCCGTCACCACCACCGACCTCATCCAGTCGGTGGTCATGTCGCTGGCCCTCGTGGCCGTTCTGGGCTATGGCATCGTCGTGGCCGGAGGCTGGGGCGCTGTGGTGGAGAACGCCCAGAGCCTTTCCGGCTACCTGACCATGACCGCCAGCCACGACGCCGTGACAGGCGGAGCGACGTCCTACAGCCTGCTGGACATCGTCTCTACGATGGCGTGGGGCCTCGGCTACTTTGGAATGCCCCATATTCTGCTCCGCTTCATGGCCATCGAGGACGAGAAGAAGCTGGTGCTCAGCCGTCGCATTGCGACCGTCTGGGTGGTCATCGCCATGGCAGCGTCCATCCTCATCGGCATGGTGGGCCTCGGCATGACCAAGGCCGGTGCGCTGGAATTCCTCAGCGGCTCCACCAGTGAGACCCTCATCGTCCGCGTCGCCAGCCTCATCAGCCAGCACGGCGTGCTGGCGGCCATTCTGGCCGGACTCATCCTTGCAGGCATCCTCGCGGCCACCATGTCCACGGCGGACAGCCAGATGCTGGCCGCTGCGTCCAGCGTGTCCCAGAACATCCTGCAGGAGTTCGCCCACCTCAAGCTGAGCGAGAAGCAGAGCCTCTTCGCCGCCCGCCTGACCATCGTCTGCGTCAGCGTGGTGGGTGTGGTGCTGGCCCGCGACCCCAACTCCAGCGTCTTCGGCATCGTCAGCTTCGCGTGGGCCGGCTTCGGCGGCGCCTTCGGCGCGGTCGTCCTCTGCGCTCTGTTCTGGAAGCGCTGCAACTGGCAGGGTGCGCTGGCCGGTATGCTTTCCGGCGGCCTGATGGTCTTCGTCTGGAAGTACCTCGTCAGCCCGCTGGGCGGCGTCTTCGGCATCTATGAGCTGCTGCCCGCCTTCCTCGTCTCGCTGGCTGTCTGCGTGGTGGTCAGCCTTGTGACCCCGGCCCCGGAGGCCGACATCCTCGCCGAGTTCGACGCGGCAAAATAACCGGTAAAAACAAGAGGAGGGCCTGTGCTGAAACCCGGCACAGGCCCTCCTTTTTATGCTTGTGTGACGCTTCCGTGCTCCACCCGGTATACCTTGTCAAACTGCTTCATGAACGCCCCCGAGACGTCGTGGGTGATGGCCACCACCATGCAGGGGAGGGCGAGCAGATTTTCCATGACCTGTCCGCTGGTGTCGGGGTCGAGGCTGGCGGTGATCTCGTCGGCGATGATGAGGTCGTACCGGCGAAGCGCCAGCCGTGCAATGCCGATGCGCTGGCGCTGCCCGCCCGAGAGATTCTTGCCGTTCTCGCTGATGAGGGTGTCGAGGCCGTCGGGCAGGGTGCTCACCCAGTCGGTGAGGCCCGCCGTCCCGATGGAGTGGGAAAGCTGAGCCTCGGGGAAGTCCGCGCCGAGGCAGATGTTGCTGCGGAGGGTGTCATTGAAGAGATAGGTTGTCTGGGCAATGTAGCCTACCCGCTGGTAGAGGCTCTGACGGTCGATGTCCCGCAGCTGCTGGCCGTTGAAGAGGATGCTGCCGGTATAGTCTGGGTAGTACTGGAACAGCAGCTTTGCCAGTGTAGACTTGCCGCAGCCGCTTTCGCCCACGAGGACGGCTTTTTCCTGCCCGGAGACCGTCAGCCGGACGCCGCGCAGCACCGGTGCAGCGGCTCCGGGGTAGGCAAAGCCGGTGTCCTTGCACTCGATGTGCTCGAGTTTACCGATGGCCCGGCCCGCAGAGACTTTTTCCGGGCCGGACATGGCTGCTTCCAGCCGCTGACGGATGCCCTTCGAGGATCTGACCTTGGCCCAGCACTGGGCGATCTGATTACAGGGCGTGATGACGAAGTTCGCCATGCTGGCGGCGGTGGAGACGGTGCCCATCGTCAGCCGCCCGTCGAAAGCGAGAAAAAGGCCCACCAGCATGACGATGGGGAAGATGAGGTTGCTGATGAGAGAGGTGTTGACCACCATGGCGTTGAGGCTCTGCTGGTAGGCCTGCTCGCTGTCGCGAGCCTGCCGGGCAGCATCCCGGTGGCGGGCGGCATAGGCGTCCTCCCGCAGAAAGCCCCGGATGACCTCGAACCCGCCCAGAAGCTCCTTGAGCTGCTGGGTGTAGCCCGCCATCTGGAGCGAAAAAGCGTCTCGGGAGGCTTTGAGCTGTTCATTCATCTTCCGGGGCAGGACCAGCGGCGGCACGGTCACAAGCAGGATGGCCGCCAGCATCACCGGGCTGATGTAAAGGTACATCCCCAGCGCACAGAGCATGATGCCGCCCCAGAACGCGATGTTGAAGAGGGACATATAATAGTCGTCGTAGAGAGTGCGCAGGTCGGTGGTCAGCAGGGAGAGATAGGCTGCATCGCCCTCCCGCTGATATTGGGACACCGGGCGGCGCAGCACCCGCTCCATGACCTGCCCCCGTACCTGCTCCACTGCGCCGCAGGCGAGTTTTGTAAAGGAGCGGCGGCTCAGCCGTTCGAAAAACCAGCTAGTGAAGGTGATGAGGAACACCAGCCCCATATAGCCCAGCGCCTCCTGCTTGCTTCTAGAATCGATGAGCCACTTGAGCTGGAAGTTTTTCAGCGGCGCGAAAAAGGATACCGCCGCCGTAAAGAGCGCGAAGAGCATGAGCTTCATCCAGTGATGTCGGAAGTAGTCGTTGACCGTTGCTTTTTTCATATGCAATATCCCCCTCTATGCTTCCTGCCGCAGGGCAGAAGCTGGGTTCAGTATAACAGATTTTTGCAAAAAAAAAATAGGATCGGTCATTTTTTGGAGAAGAGAGATGCTTGACAAAAAGGGGAGATGCCACTATACTAAAAATAAGGAAAAGGCACTGCCTGCAAAATGGTCAGCTCCTTACCGGCATCTAGTTAAAAAAGATTGACCGATCCGTTGGGGAACAGAGGCGGTCAATCTTTTTTGTTGCTGGAATAATGTTTTGCTCGAGGTCTGTCCCGAAAGACATCCCGTGAGATCATTCACATCGCATTAGAGTACCATAAAACGAGATGAATTACAAGAAAAACCCATCCGACTTCCTTTTTGCGGGAAATCGGATGGGTTTTGATTTTATGGCCTTATGTAAGAGGCGCTGTCAGCTTACAGCTGAGGGCCGGCAGAGACCAGAGCCTTGCCGTGCTCGTTGCCCTCGTACTTTGCGAAGTTCTTGATGAAGCGGCCAGCCAGATCCTTGGCCTTCTCTTCCCACTGAGCGGCATCTGCGTAGGTGTCGCGGGGGTCGAGGATGGCGGGGTCAACACCGGGCAGAGCGGTGGGGACCTCAAAGTCGAAGTAGGGGATCTTCTTGGTGGGAGCCTCGTTGATGGCACCGCTCAGGATGGCGTCGATGATGCCGCGGGTGTCCTTGATGGAGATGCGCTTGCCGGTGCCGTTCCAGCCGGTGTTGACCAGATAAGCCTTGGCACCGCTCTTCTGCATCTTCTTGACCAGCTCCTCAGCGTACTTGGTGGGGTGCAGCTCGAGGAAGGCCTGACCGAAGCAGGCAGAGAAGGTGGGGGTAGGCTCGGTGATGCCGCGCTCGGTGCCGGCCAGCTTTGCGGTAAAGCCGGACAGGAAGTAGTACTGGGTCTGCTCCGGGGTCAGGATGGAGACCGGGGGCAGGACGCCGAATGCATCCGCAGACAGGAAGATGACGTTCTTGGCAGCGGGAGCAGAAGAGATGGGGCGCACGATGTTCTGGATGTGGTCGATGGGGTAGGAGACGCGGGTGTTCTCGGTCACGCTCTTGTCGGCGAAATCGATGTGGCCCTCGGCGTCCAGAGTGACGTTCTCCAGCAGAGCGTTGCGCTTGATGGCGTTGTAGATGTCAGGCTCGGAGTCCTTGTCCAGATTGATGACCTTTGCATAGCAGCCGCCCTCGAAGTTGAAGACGCCGTTGTCGTCCCAGCCGTGCTCGTCATCGCCGATGAGCAGACGCTTGGGGTCGGTGGACAGGGTGGTCTTGCCGGTGCCGGACAGACCGAAGAAGATGGCAGTGTTCTTGCCCTCCATATCGGTGTTGGCAGAGCAGTGCATGGAAGCAATGCCCTTCAGCGGCAGGAAGTAGTTCATCATGGAGAACATACCCTTCTTCATCTCGCCGCCGTACCAGGTGTTGACGATGACCTGCTCCTTGCTGGTGATGTTGAACAGGACAGCAGTCTCGGAGTTCAGGCCCAGCTCCTTGTAGTTCTCGACCTTGGCCTTGGAAGCGTTGTAGACCACGAAATCAGGCTCGAAGTTTGCCAGCTCCTCAGCGGTGGGCTTGATGAACATATTGGTGACGAAATGTGCCTGCCAGGCCACTTCCATGATGAAGCGGACGGCCATGCGGGTGTCCTTGTTGGCACCGCAGAAAGCATCGACGACGTACAGGCGCTTGTTGGAAAGCTCCTTCTTGGCGATCTCCTTCACGGCCTCCCATGCTTCCTGAGAAGCGGGGTGGTTGTCGTTCTTGTACTCGTCGGAAGTCCACCACACGGTGTCCTTGGAGTTCTCGTCCATGACGATGAACTTATCCTTGGGGGAGCGGCCGGTGTAGATGCCGGTCATGACGTTGACAGCGCCCAGCTCGCTGACCTGACCCTTCTCGTAGCCTTCCAGCTCGGGCTTGGTCTCCTCGTTGAACAGCTGCTCATAAGAGGGGTTGTACACGATCTCGGTCGTGCCGGTGATACCATACTTGCTCAGATCTAACTTTGCCATGATACTTATACCTCTTCTTTCGTTCAGGTCATTGCCCCGCGCGCCTGCGGCAAGCCGCCCTCAGCCAAAAGGGCACCGCAGCGGGACGATGAAAGAAATACAGATGCGTATTCTCCTGTATACCATTATACATAAATCGGGTCTAAAATCAACCGGCAGAGTGATTTCCTTCGGGTAAAAGCAACAAATCTTATTAAGAATCTTTTCCATTTGAGGCGATTTCGTAAAAAATCCGGCCCCGTTTGGCCGCACAAATTAAAGAAAACCGGCCAAAAACGAGTCTTTGATAAAATTTTATCGATTTGGGATACAAGGGCGGGAAATGAGAGGGCAGCGCGGTGCAATTTTTGGCGGCGGAAGGCCGTATTATAAATAGAGACACAAATATTGTGTATATTCTGCGATGCATCTGGAAAAAAGACGCAGCCTATGGTATACTGAGCAGACTTGACTCACGGCCATGAGCCGCCAGCATGGAGAAACAACGATGAAGACGCTTTACATATTCCTCACCCGCTCCGGGACCCTGCTCTCGAACCTCGTGTACCGCCTTACCGGGGCGCAGTACACCCACATCTCTCTCGCCTTCGACGAGGATCTGAGCACCCTCTACAGCTCTACCCGGAAGAACGGCTACACCATGTTCCCCGCAGGCCCCAGCCGGGAGTACCTGAACCGGGGCGTGTTCCTCATGCGGGAGAACATCCCCTGCGCCCTCTATGCGCTGGAAGTGACCGACGAGGCCTACATCCGGGCCAAGCGCCGCACCCAGCACATGATGCACCACGGCGAGCTGTACCGCTTCAATTCGCTGGGCCTGCTGCTCTGCTGGATGCATATCCGCTGGCAGCGCCGCCGGCATTATTTCTGCTCCCAGTTCGTCAGCGAGGTGCTCCAGAAGAGCGGCGCGCTGGACCTGCCCAAGCCCAGCACCCTTATGCACCCCAGCGATTACGCCGAGCTGCCTCAGCTGCGCTGTCTCTACCGGGGCACGCTGGCCGACCTGCCCCAGCGCCAGAGCATGGAGATGGGCGAGGTGGAGAGTGTCATGGGCCTCTACCTGAGCGTCCTTCTGGGGGCTGTCAGGGGCGGCGTGCGGCATCTGTTCTGATTTTTGAAGAAATTGCCGAAAAAATTGAAAATATCTGTTGACAAAGCGGGGAGGCTGTGCTAAAATAATCGAGTCGGGAACAACACCCGATGCAAATGGTAGTATGGCCCGTTGGTCAAGCGGTTAAGACAGAGGCCTCTCACGCCTTTAACATCGGTTCGATTCCGGTACGGGTCACCATTTTTAGTAATAAAACGGCTGTATGCCGTTTTATATAGATGCCTCTTTAGCTCAGTCGGTTAGAGCACCTGACTGTTAATCAGGGTGTCGCCTGTTCGAGTCAGGCAAGAGGCGCCAGCAAAGCGATGGAAATTTTCCATCGCTTTTTTCTTTTTCCTGTTCCGGCGCGGCTTTTGTTGACAGAAAATGCGGCGGGGGATATACTTATAAAAACGAACTGCTCAGGCCGCCTGCGGCGTCCAGCTCTCCGGATGGGAGAGCCTTTGGAAAACCGAGAAAAGATAAGCCTGATGAAAAAGGAGAAACGTATGAAACAGATCATTCTGACGGGCGACCGCCCAACGGGCCGTCTCCATGTCGGCCACTATGTCGGCTCTCTGAAGGAGCGTGTCCGGCTGCAGAACTCCGGCAAGTTCGACGAGATCTTTATCATGATCGCCGACGCGCAGGCTCTGACGGACAACGCCGATAACCCGGAGAAGGTGCGCCAGAACGTGCTGCAGGTGGCGCTGGACTATCTGGCTGTGGGCATCGACCCGGCCAAGGCACACATCTTCATCCAGTCGATGGTGCCCCAGCTGACCGAGCTGAGCTTCTATTATATGAACCTTGTCACCGTCTCCCGCCTGCAGCGCAACCCGACCGTCAAGGCCGAGATCCAGCAGAAGAATTTTGAGTCCAGCATCCCGGTGGGCTTCTTCACCTACCCCATCAGTCAGGCCGCCGACATCACCGCCTTCAAGGCGACCACCGTCCCCGCAGGCGAGGATCAGCGTCCCATGATCGAGCAGTGCTGCGAGATCGTCCGCAAGTTCAACTCGGTCTACGGTGAGACACTGGTGGAGCCAGAGATCGTCCTGCCCCAGAACGCCGCCTGCCTGCGTCTGCCCGGCACCGACGGCAAGGCCAAGATGAGCAAGAGCCTCGGCAACTGCATCTACCTCTCCGATGAGCCGGAGGACATCAAGAAGAAGATCATGTCCATGTACACCGACCCGAACCACCTGCGGGTGCAGGACCCCGGTAAGGTGGAGGGCAACCCCGTCTTCATCTATCTGGACGCATTCAGCCGCCCGGAGCACTTTGCGGAGTTCCTGCCCGAGTACCAGAACCTCGACGAGTTGAAGGCACACTATCAGCGCGGTGGTCTGGGCGATGTGAAGGTGAAAAAGTTCCTGAACGCCGTCATGCAGGCCGAGCTGGAGCCGATCCGCACCCGCCGCAAAGAGTGGGAGCAGCGCCTGCCCGAGGTGGTCGAAATTCTGAAGGAGGGCAGCGCTGTGGCCGAGAAGACCGCCGCCGCCACCCTCGCCGAGGTGCGTAAGTCCATGAAGATCGATTACTTTACGGACGGAAATCTCCTGAAATAACGATTGGTAAATAAAAATCCCCTCAGCCAAACGGCTGAGGGGATTTTTTGCAGTTCGTATTACAGCTTACAGGCTGCGGTTCTTGATCTCGGCAGTGACCTTTGCGATGAACTCATCCACTTCCATCGTGGTGGTCTCGCCCTTGCGGTCACGGACGGAGACGTTGCCGGCCTCGGCTTCCTTGGCGCCCAGCACCAGCATATAAGGCACGCGATCCACCTGCTGTGCGGCGCGGATCTTGTAGCCGATCTTCTGGTTGTCGTCGTCCAGAGCCACGCGGACACCGGCCTCCACCAGCTTCTCGGTGATGGCCTCGGCGTACTCGAGGGTCTTCTCGGAGACGGGCAGGACCTTGACCTGCACGGGAGCCAGCCAGGTGGGGAACTTGCCCTTGGTCTCCTCGATGAGGTAGGCCATGAAGCGGTCGAGAGAACCCAGAATTGCGCGGTGCAGGACCACGGGGGTCTTCTCGGTGCCGTCCTTGTCCACATAGGTCAGGTGGAACTTTGCGGGCAGGCAGAAGTCCAGCTGGCAGGTGGACAGGGTGTACTCTGCGCCGACGGCGGGCTTGACGTTGACGTCCAGCTTCGGGCCGTAGAAGGCGGCCTCGCCGATCTCCTCGGTGAAGTGGATGCCCAGCTCGGTCAGCACCTCGCGCAGAGCGTTCTCGGCGTGGTTCCACATGGCGTCGTCGTCATGGTACTTCTTCTTGTCGGCGGGGTCGCGCAGGCTCAGCACGCAGCGGTAGTCGGTGATGTTGAAGTCCTTGTAGGTCTCAAAGATGAGGTTGCAGACGTCGGCGACCTCGCTCTTGATCTGCTCGGGGGTGCAGAACAGGTGGGCGTCGTTCTGGCAGAAGTGACGGCCGCGCTCGATGCCCTTCAGGGTGCCGGAGGACTCATAGCGGAAGTCGTGTGCGATCTCGCCGATGCGCATGGGCAGGTCGCGGTAGGAGTGGGGACGGTTGGCGTAGATCATCATGTGGTGGGGGCAGTTCATCGGGCGCAGGACATAGCTCTCACCCTCCATCTCCATGGCGGGGAACATATTCTCGCGGTAGTGGTCCCAGTGGCCGGAGGTCTTGTAGAGGTTCACGGTGCCGATGCAGGGGGTCATGACGTGCAGGTAGCCGCGGGCACGCTCCTTCTCCTTGATATAGTTCTCCAGCTCCTGCCAGACGGTGTAGCCTGCGGGCAGGAACATGGGCAGGCCGCGGCCCACGAGGTCGTCGGTCATGAACAGGCCCATCTCTTTGCCGATCTTGCGGTGGTCGCGCTCACGGGCCTCCTGCTGCTCCTTCTCCCAAGCGTCCAGCTCTTCCTGATTACGGAAAGCCACGCCGTTGATGCGGGTCAGCATCTTGTTTTCCTTGTCGTTCTTCCAGTATGCACCGGACTGCTGGGTGATCTTGAAGGCCTTCAGAGCCTTGGTGTAGGTCAGGTGGGGTCCGATGCACATATCGACATATTCGCCCTGCTGGAAGAAGCTGAACTCGGTCTCGTCAGCCAGATCGGCCATATGCTCGATCTTGTAGTTCTCGTGGCGCTCCTCCATCAGCTTGACGGCCTCGGCGCGGGGCAGGATGAAGGGTTTGATGGCCAGATTCTCCTTGGTGATCTTGCGCATCTCCTTCTCGATGCTGGCAAGATCTTCGTCGGTCAGCTTGGTGTCGCCGAGGTCAACGTCGTAGTAGAAGCCGTTCTCGGTGGCGGGGCCGAAGGCAAAGT
Source organism: Faecalibacterium butyricigenerans (assembly GCF_020687345.1). Taxonomy (NCBI): domain Bacteria; kingdom Bacillati; phylum Bacillota; class Clostridia; order Eubacteriales; family Oscillospiraceae; genus Faecalibacterium; species Faecalibacterium butyricigenerans. The sequence continues at coordinate 17,729 of NZ_JAJEQL010000014.1, read as the reverse complement.
CAGCCTCGGGGTAGAGGCGCTTGATGGCCTGCGCCATGACATGGGCTGCAGTGTGACGGATAACGTGCAGTTCCTGATCCTGCGGGCACTCGTCCACATGACCGTCCTTATAGATGATCTTCATGATATTGCTCCTTTTTGAGATGAAAAATGCGTTTGGGTACGACAAAAAAGACGCTTCACCCCGTATATGCTCTACGGGATGAAGCGCCTTTGAAAGACTCAACTGCGTTCCACGGTTCCACCCGAATTGCGCGCTGCTGCACGCCACTCGCTGTGCTGTAACGGGCGCACCCGGCAGAGGTTCACCTCTGCACTCTGCGGTGGTAGAAGTCCGGCACATGGCAGGCTGCTTGCAGCGCGTCCTTCCGGACGGCAGCCCTCTCTGCGGCATGGAGAAACGGGACCTCGGTTTGTCCGCATCATCGTTTTAGGACATTTGATTTTGACGCACTGGCGGCAGAAATGCCGCACGCTGTGTGCATCACAGGATGAAACTACGAGTAATTGTAGCACGGAGCGCAGAAAAAATCAAGGCCTCATCGCTGGAAAATGAAAGAGGTCAATGATGGCGAAGCCGCTCTCCCCAGCTGGCGGTGTACTCCGACAGCAGCTTCTCAGTGACGAAGAGCTGGCTGCTGTAGAGCCCGTGGGTGCCCGAGAGCATATAGCAGACGCCGCAGCCCAGCGCGATCAGCTCGAGGCCCACCCCGCCGAACAGCTCATAGGCCAGCAGGATGGAGGGAATGAGGGTGTTGGTCGCGCCGCAGAAGACCGAGATGAGGCCGACCGCCGCCGCAAACCCGGCGGGCAGGCCCAGCAGCGGGCCGAACACACAGCCGAAGGTCGCGCCGATGTAGAAGCTGGGTACGACCTCGCCGCCCTTGAAGCCCGCGGAGAGGGTCAGGGCCGTCAGCAGCATCTTGCAGAGAAAGTCCCACGGCAGGGCCTGCCCCTGCTCGATGGCAGCGGTGATGACGCCCATGCCCGCGCCGTTGTACCGCCCTACTCCCATCAGGTAGGACAGGGCCACCACGGCCACGCCGCCCACGACGGCCCGCACCCACGGGTTGGGCAGACGGCGGGGCATTTCGTGCTCCATTGTGTGGAGGAGCCAGCAGAACCCCCGGGACACCAGCGCACAGGCTGCGCCCAGCACCGCCGCCAGAAGGGCCGTGTCGAGGGAGAGAGCCGGTGCGGTCAGCCCGAAGTGGGTGGGGGCGATGCCGCAGGCCAGCGAGACGCCGTAGGCGATGAGGGCGGCGGCGAAGCCGGGCACAAAGGCCACCGAGAACGCAAGGCCCACGTCCTCCACCATGATGCCGAAGAGGGTCGCCGCCAGCGGCGTGCCGAACAGCGCCGAGAAGAACGCCGCCATGCCGCAGGCCGTGGCCGTGCGGCGGTCATGGTCGGAGAAGCGGAAGAGCTTGGCGATGTTGTAGCCGATGCTGCCGCCCATCTGGAGCGCCGCGCCCTCGCGGCCGGCCGAGCCGCCGCAGAGGTGGGTGAGCACGGTGCCCAGAAAGATGGCCGGAACCAGCAGCGGGCTGACGCTCTCACCACTGTGGACGGCCCGGATGACATTGTTGGTGCCCATCCCCTCACAGCCGGTCAGCTTATAAAGGGCCACGATGGCGAGGCCCGCCAGCGGCAGCAGCCAGAGCAGCCAGACGTGTTCGCCCCGCCACTCGGTGACGTGTTCGACCGCAAGATGGAACGCCGTGCCCACTGCGCCGCAGACGAGGCCGGTGGGGACGGCCAGCAGCAGCCAGCGGGCCAGAATGGCCGTCACGGCCCGAAGGGAATAAAGCTCCTTTTTCAGAAAATCTTTCATATTGACACTCCTGTATTTTGTTCCTGCTCCCCCAAAGATAGCACGGAGACCGGACGCTGTCAAGAAACGCCAAAGCCCCGCTCCCTTGTGCGAAGGAGCGGGGCTTTGAGCTGTGTTTGGAATTATCAGAAAAAAGGAAAAAGGAGAACAATATCGTCACGCCTCACGGCGGGACAGCGTATGAAGTTTGGGGCAGAACGCTTACTCCACGTCCTGCAGGGCGGCGAAGTCTTCCTCGCCGGTGCGGATCTTGACCACGCGGGTCACATTGTAGACGAAGATCTTGCCGTCGCCGATGTGGCCGGTGTAAAGAGCCTTCTTTGCGGCCTCCACCACGGAGTCCACAGAGAGCTTGGAGACGATGACCTCCACCTTGATCTTGGGCAGCAGGGTGCTGTCCACCGGCACGCCGCGGTATTTCTCGGGGGTGCCCTTCTGGATGCCGCAGCCCATGACCTGCGTGACCGTCATGCCGGTGACGCCCAGATCGTTCAGGGCGCTCTTGAGCTGGTCGAACTTGGAAAGCTTGGCGATGATGGACACCTTGTGCATACCGGTGTCGTAGATGCCGTCGTGGATGACCGCAGCCTCACGTACCACTGGCACGGCGGCGTCGATCTGCTTGGCGGAAGCCTTGGAGGCATCGTCCTCGCCGAGGTCGGTGTTCTCGTTGGGGACCATGGCGGCGGAGTTTGCATCGGAGATAGCGAAGCCTGCGTAGGCGGAAGCCAGACCGTGCTCGTGGATGTCCAGACCGTCGATCTCCACCTCAGCGGGGACGCGGAGGCCGATGGTCTTGTCGATGATCTTGAAGATGAGGAACATGACGATGAGGACGTAGGCATCCACCACGACGAGGCCCAGCAGCTGGATACCCAGCTGGCTCAGACCGCCGCCGTAGAACAGGCCCTTGCCGACGCCGTTGCCGCCGTCAGAGAAGAGGCCGACGGCGATGGTGCCCCAGACGCCGTTTGCAAAGTGGACGGAGACAGCGCCCACGGGGTCGTCGATCTTTGCGACCTTATCGAAGAACTCGACGCTCAGCACCACGAGGATGCCGGCCACAAAGCCGATGAAGAAAGCGCCAAAGGGAGAAACGGTGTCGCAGCCTGCGGTGATGGCGACCAGGCCGGCCAGAGAGCCGTTCAGGGTCATGGAGACATCCGGCTTGCCGTACCGCTTCCAAGTGAAGAGCATGGTCACGCAGGTGGCCACAGCCGCCGCAAGGTTGGTGTTGAAGCAGACCAGACCGGTCAGGGTCATGGTCTCATCGGTGGAGAGGCTCAGGGAAGAGCCGCCGTTGAAGCCGAACCAGCAGAACCAGAGGATGAACACGCCCAGAGCACCGGCGGTCAGGTTGTGGCCGGGAATGGCGTGGGGCTTGCCGTCCTTGTCGTACTTGCCGATGCGGGGTCCCAGCAGGGCAGCGCCCAGCATGGCGATGACGCCGCCGACGTTGTGGACGGCTGCGGAACCGGCAAAGTCATGGAAACCCATGCTCTGCAGCCAGCCGCCGCCCCACATCCAGTGGCCGCAGATGGGGTAGACCACCAGCGAGATGGCTGCGGAGTAGACGCAGTAGGCTTTGAAGTTGGTGCGCTCAGCCATCGAACCGGAAACGATGGTGGCGGCCGTTGCGCAGAAGACGGTCTGGAACACGATGTACACCCACAGCGGGATGTCGAGGCCCAGATGGGAATAATCGCCCTGAATGAAGGGGTCGAACCCGCCGATGAGAGCGCCGGTGCCGCCGAACATCAGGCCGAAGCCGATGAGCCAGTAGCAGGGCGTGCCGATGCAAAAATCCATCATATTTTTCATGAGGATATTGCCGGTGTTCTTGGCGCGGGTGAAGCCTGCCTCGCAGAGCGCGAAGCCGGCCTGCATGAAGTAGACGAGGAACGCTCCCACGAGCGTCCAACAGGTGTTGATGGAGCTGAACATAACGCAGATACCTCCCCACATATTTTGCCGCCGGGTGCCAGCCCGGCAGCGCGTGCACACCCGGCTGCTGCGTCCCTCTATCTGCGCAGCAGCGCGGAAAATCCGGAAAAGGAAGCCCTCTATCTCTTCCTTGGCCGCAGGGGACAAGCCTCCCCCGGAAATACAAAAGGCGCTGACCGGATCTTCATCCGTCAGCGCCTTTGCTTTCGATGGCAAAAGTATAGAGCGGTTTGGTCAAAGTGTCAAGAGCAGAACGCTATTTTTGACATTTTACACAAACCGAAAAAGAAGGGGCAAAGAAAACTTTGGCAGACATCATTTTTCCTCGGTGTGGCCCGCCCGCATCTCGACATGGAGCAGCAGGCTCATCAGCGCCCGCAGCGCGAAGGTCGCGGCCAGCGGCACGACCGACTCGAGGTTCTGCAAAAGAAAGGTCTTGGCAATCTCTGCCGACATGAGGAACTCCAGCGCCGTCGTCAGGCCGGTGCTCATCTCGTGGTGGAAGTCGTACCGGTCGTGGAAGAAGGTCGTCCGCACATAGTGATAGGTGGCCCGGGCCAGACTCGTCACGATGATGAACAGGCCGATGGCCTCCGCCAGTCCTGCGATGAGGGGGACGGCGGATTCCAGAAAGCCCTCCAGCAGATGGGCGATGTTCTCGTTCAGGTGATACAGGGCAGTCATCTTCACGTCACCGCTCAGACCAGCAGGCTCTTGACATAGGCGGCCAGCTCCTCGTCCTTGCAGGAGGCAAAGAACAGCTCGCGGAACTTCTCACCGGCGATGGCACCCTTCAGCAGATCCTGATCGATGCTCTTGAGACACTCGATGAGGGGCTTGAAGGTGGCGGCGCGGACGCCGTCGAGGATCTTCTTATTCCGCTGCTCCGGCTCGACCCGCTCCTTGGGGTAGCCCTGACCGTGGCCGAAGCCGAACAGCTTCTCAAAGCAGTACTCAAGGTTCAGCTCGCCGCCCCAGCCGAAGCCCTTGGCAAAGGGCATGGCGACCGCGTTGCCGTCGTTGACGTGGGCGAAGGTGTAAGCATCCACAGGGTCCTCCACATGGCCGCAGATGACGCCGGGGAAGCTGTTCAGGGCCAGCATGGCGCCCTCGCCGGTGCCGCAGCCGGTGATGACGTAGTCGGCAGCGCCGCTGTTCAGCAGGATGGCGGCGAGGATGCCGCACTGCACATAGGTCAGCTGGGCGGCGTCATCGGCGGCATACATACCGTAGTTGACCACCTCGTGGCCCATCGGCTCCACGACCTTCTTCAGAGCGGCCTCGATGATGCCGTTCTTTGCGGCCTGACTGTTCTCGTTGATGAGTGCGATCTTCATGGGGAAAATCCTCCTGTAAGCGTAAATTTGTATGTCCTTTTCCGAAAATGCGGAAAAGACGCATTTTATATAACATCAGTGTATCCTGTTGGAGAAGAAAAGTCAATCATCCAGTAAAATAATGGAATTATAGGACAATTAAAGATGAAAAATACAACAAAGAATATAAATTTAAACTTAGTTGACATTTATCAAATACCGTGATAATATATAGCCATACTAATTTCTTGCTCTTTGACAATCGAATACATCGCAGAGCTTTCTGGCTGATGCAAAAAATAGTCAGGAGGCCAGCTATGAAAAAACGTACATGGAAACAGAAATTGAAGCAATGTCTTTTAAAGAAATGGAAGAAGGCAGCAGGTGCTTGTACGAAAGTGAGAGAAAATCCTTCGTTCAAGGGTGCAATCTGGATGAGTATTCTCCTCATCAACCTTTTGCTGGAAACAACGCTTTCAAACATTGCGAATCAATTTACTATGGAGCTAATCAGTATCTTGAAGATGTTCTTTAAGATACTCTTCTCCCATCGGAAACTCTGAGTTGAACAGGCTGTCCTCAGACGCGGATGCGTCGGGCATCCGCGTCTGAGGACGGCGTTTTTATAAAGGCTTCTGAAAGAAATGTATAGTAGCTGGGACTGAACTGTTTTTGCACTATTTATATTATGGATTTTAAATATATAAACCATGAATGCCTTGATTTGAAAGGATTGAATAATTATGAGAAAATATTTTGATTTGATTAGACAACGGCCAATGTGTGCTTTAAGACTATGAATTTCTTTTATATTTATTATAAAATCTATAAATCGAAATTTATAAAATGTTTCGAGGCATATGATTTGTCATGATGAATAGAAGTGACTTTTTACAATGAGGATTTCATCATATTATATAGTTTTTGGCGTTATTGATTAGTTTGATTTATTTGAATACTCCGAAACTGTAGATATTAGGAAGGACGGATGTTTTTAGTGGAAAGACAAGGATATTGCAAGTTATCCTCACGGCGAAGGTGCCAAAAGGCACCGCATATACGATAAGAAATCCGATTGAGATGTATTGGCGAATCAAAGGAGGTTTATTAATGGATACTAAAAAATCAAAATGAAAATTTGAAAAGAAATCAATTAAAGGAGAAATATTAAAAACAATGCGTTTTTGACTTAGCCGGAAAGCTTTGCAATGTATTCGATTGCCATCTTATGATGAGGAACTTTACTATGGCCAAAGCAGAACGTAACACAAACATATTCCATCTTTTGAGAATAGGAAAAGGACTGAGTATTAAAGAACTGGCAGAACAGCTCAGCATTACCCCCGCATACATCCATGCTATCGAAAACGGCGAAAAGTTTCCGTCGGACAGACTCTTAAGAGACTATGCAAAGGCTCTGGAGGTGGACGAGAGTATTATCCGAAATTTCAGAGAAGAAAATTGTAAGGACAAAAAGTTTGAGCAAATCCTTCTTTCTGTTTTGCGGATGATATGTGATATGCCAGATTGAAAAAACAAAGGACGGTTGCTCAGATGTTTAAAATAAGAAAAGCACCCGCAGTGCTCCCCCGAAAGGGGCGCTGCGGGTGCAATTTGCATATTGGAAATTACTGCGGCTGCTTGCCGATGTAAGCCAGAATGCCGCCGTCAACGTACAGGATGAGGCCGTTGACGAAGTCGGAAGCGGCAGAGGCGAGGAAGACGGCGGGGCCGCCCAGATCCTCAGCCTCGCCCCAGCGGCCTGCGGGGGTCTTGGCGACGATGAAGCTGTCGAAGGGGTGACGGCTGCCGTCGGGCTGACGCTCGCGCAGAGGTGCGGTCTGCGGGGTGGCGATGTAGCCGGGTCCGATGCCGTTGCACTGGATGTTGTACTCGCCGTACTCGGAGGCGATGTTCTTGGTCAGCATCTTCAGGCCGCCCTTGGCAGCAGCGTAGGCGGAGACGGTCTCACGGCCCAGCTCGCTCATCATGGAGCAGATGTTGATGATCTTGCCGCCGCCCTGAGCGATCATGTCGGGGATGACAGCCTTGGAGACGATGAAGGGGGCGTTCAGGTCAACGTCCACCACCTGACGGAACTCGGCAGCGGTCATCTCGGTCATGGGAATGCGCTTGATGATGCCGGCATTGTTGACCAGAATGTTGATGTGGCCGACTTCCTCGGTGATCTTTGCGACCATTGCGTTGACGGCGTCCTCGTCGCAGACGTTGCAGACGTAGCCGTGGGCCTTGATGCCAGCCTCGGCGTAGGCGGCCAGACCCTTATCGACCAGCTCCTGCTTGAGGTCGTTGAAGACGATGGTAGCGCCGTTTGCGGCCATTGCCTTGGCGATCGCCATGCCGATGCCGTAGGATGCGCCGGTGATGAGCGCGACCTTGCCGGTCAGGTCAAAGGATTTGGGAGTACACTGTGCCATGATAAAGTCCTCCAATCAAAATTTTGCTTTGCAGGGCGCTGCGCTGCCGGGCTATACCAATGGCCCATACCTGCCGTCACGGGAAGCGGCGGCGGGCCGTCCGGCCATGCGCCCTCTTGTATACTAGAGTAGCATTTTTTATTCCGACTGTCAAGGCATTTTCTTGGTACAATTACTGCAAATTTTTACGCATTTTGCTGCGTTTTCGTGAAATCGTCATAAAAAGGCGGGCTACAAAGGCTGAGATTGCTGCTTGTTGCACACAATGATCCCTCAGCCCAGTTTTTTCTTCTGCTGGCGGGCGACGATGGGCATGAGAAGGGGCATCGGCACGAGCCGCTGGGCCGCTGTCGCGGCCTGCATGAGGGCCGAGGGCACGATGATGGTCCTGTGGCGGAGCATCCCCCGCATGGCCTCCTCGACGCAGAACTCCGGACGGATGCCCCGCAGCGCAAAGACCACGTCGGCCCGGTCGTTGAACTCCGTGTCCACCGGGCCGGGGCAGAGAGCGCAGACGTAGACGGGGCTGTGCTGCTCCCGCAGCTCTTCCGCCACGCCCCGGGTCAGGCTGACGACGTAGGCCTTGGTGGCATAGTAGCCCGCCATATACGGCCCGCCCGGCAGCAGCCCGGCGGAGGATGCCACATTCAGCACGGTGCCGAAGCCCTGCGCCTCCATCTTCTTCACGGCGAACTTGAACAGCTGGTGCATGGCCAGCACATTGACCTTCGCCATGGAAAGCTCTTTTTCGCCGCTGGTCTCAAGAAAGCTGCCGCAGACGCCGAAGCCTGCGTTGTTGATGAAAATATCCAGCCGCTCGTCGGCCAGCGCCTCGCAGAGGCGGGCGCACGCGCTCTCCTGCTCGAGGTCGGCGGGCAGGATGCGGCAGAAGGTGTTGTATTTGACGGTCAGCTCTGCGGCCAGCGCCTCGAGCCGGTCGGTGCGGCGGGCGGTGAGGATGAGCCGGAAGCCGAGGCGCGCATACCGGCGGGCGAACTCCCGGCCGATGCCGGAGGATGCGCCGGTGATCCATACAGTTTTAGACATGGTTCCTCCTTATTCTGCAAAGCCGGAGACCTGGTCGATGGCGTTCAGCTCTTCGTCGGTGAAGCGGGTGTTGTTGAGGGCGGCGGTGTCGCCGAAGTGGTAGGGCAGGGTGGAACAGCGTGCAGAGGATGCAGTGTACATGGCGGGGACTTCCTTTCTTTTGTTTTACCCCATTGTAGCACGGAGGCGCACCGGAATCCATAGAAAAGCACAGCTCTGTCTTGTTGTCCGGCGGGATTTGGAGTATAATAGAGCCGTATTTTGCAAGACACCCTTCGGAGGAGGAGAGAACATATGAACAAACCGGTTCTGGTGGTCATGGCGGCCGGCATGGGCAGCCGCTACGGCGGGATGAAGCAGATCGACCCGGTGGGGCCCTGCGGTCAGGTCATCGTGGACTATTCCCTGTATGACGCCCGCCGCGCAGGCTTTGAGACGGTCATCTTCGTCATCAAGCACGAGATCGAGGACGCCTTCAAAGCCGCCATCGGCGAGCGGGTCTCCAAGGCGATGGACGTGAAGTATGCGTTCCAGCAGCTGGACGAGCTGCCCGAGGGCTACACCATCCCCGAGGGCCGCGTCAAGCCATGGGGCACCTGCCACGCCGTGCTGGCGGCAAAGCCCTATCTTCACGGCCCCTTCGCCGTCATCAATGCGGACGATTACTACGGCCCCGAGGCCTTCAAGGTCATCTACGACTATCTTTCCACCCACACCGACGGCGAGGTCTACGACTACTGCATGGTGAGCTACCTGCTCCGGAACACCGTCTCGGAGAACGGCAGCGTGGCCCGGGGCATCTGTGCCCTCAACGAGGACAGCACCCTCCGCAGCGTCACCGAGCACACCCGCATCGAGACTTACGCCGACGGCATCCACTACACCGAGGACGGCGGCGAGAGCTGGGCCGACCTGCCCGGCGACACCCCCGTGAGCATGAACCTCTGGGGCTTCGGCGAAAGTTTCGTGCAGGAGGCCGACCGGCGCTTCGCCCGCTGGCTGGACGAGAATCTGGAAAAGAACCCGCTCAAGTGCGAGTATTTCCTGCCGCTGGTGGTCAGCGAGCTTATCGGCGAAAAGAAAGCCGCTGTCAAGGTGCTGCGCAGCACCGACCAGTGGTACGGCGTCACCTACCGCGAGGATAAGCCTGTGGTGGTGGAGGCCATCGCCCGAAAGACAGCGGACGGGCTCTACCCGGAAAACCTCTGGGCCTGAATAGAAAAACGGCTGGGACAGCGTGCTTCCCAGCCGTTTTTTGTTGTTTATTGGATGCCGAAGGTGTTGTTGTGGTCGAAATAATCCGGGTATTCCTTCTCAAGCTGCTCGAGGAGGCTGTTGAGGGAGCGGTTGTTCTGGCCATGCTTCAGCTTGGGGTAGGCGCGGAGCATACGGCCCTTGCCCAGCAGATGGGTGCTGCGGCGGGTGCGGGCCTGCATGACCTGCGCCCGTGCGGCCAGCTCGTCCTTGAGCTGCTCCAGCTGCAGCAGCGAGGCGGTCTGCTCGGCTTTGCCCTGTGCGGCCAGTTTGACGGCCTTAGCGGCCTCGGCAGCGTTGAGGCGGGCGGTCTGGGAGGCGCGGCGGGCGGCCTCCATCGCTTCGTCGGCGCGGGCACGCATGGTGGAAGCGGCCTCACGGGGCGACAGCTTGTTGTAGTTGTCCCGGGCCTCGGCGGCGGCCAGCTTGAGCTGCAGCCGGCTCTCGTCCATCTTCTGGTCCATGTCCATCGCGGTGGTGCCGAGGATCTCGGTCATGGCGTCGCTGACAGCGTGCATACTGTCGGCCACCTTTTCGAGGGCGTCCAGCTCCCGGGCCAGATCGGAGGCAGAAATGCCGGTGGCGACCACGTCGGCGGCATACACGGCGTAGAGCAGACACATGAGGATGAAGCCCACCAGCGGCGGCACGATGTCCACCAGCGCGGCGATGGCGGGGTGGACGGCCTTGACCATCAGGAGGGCACCTACGCCCCACAGCAGCGAAAACTCGAGGCAGATATAGCCCCCGATGTTGAAGGGCCTATCGCTGTAATCCCACCACCGGGTGCGGTAGAGCTTATACAGCACCCAGCCGCCCACCAGCTCCAGCACGCTGGGAAGGAGGACGCCGCCGAGATACAGCAAGAGCAGATTGTCCTCCAGCGGCGTGAGGAAGAAGAGCACTAAAATCATGCCGAAGCCGTAGATGGGGCAGACCGGGCCGTTGAGAAAGCCGCGGTTGACCAGCTGGCCGGTGGTGGCGGCGGCATACACCACCTCGAGGCACCAGCCCAGACAGGAGTAGATGAGGAAAAATGCGAGGATGTGGTAGAGCGAAAAGCCACAGATGGCCGTGTTGAGGAAAAACGACAAGGGAACACCTCCATTCAATTCTGCCTGCGGACGATCTTGTACTCATCGCCCGGCTCGAAATAAGGACAGGCCGACGTGGTGCGGGAGAGATAGCGGGCCATCTCATCCTCGTCCAGTGCGCCGCCCACGGCGCAGTAATAGCTGCCGTACTCGTCCTGCTGGTTGTTCAGGCAGGCTTCACAGGGGTCAGACATTGGCTTCTCCCTCGGCGGCCTTGGCTTCGGCCTCCGCCTGTGCGGCCAGCTTCTTGAGCACCTTCGGCTCCACCCACGTCACAGAGTCGTCGCCTGCCTTCTTGCGGGCGATGAGGGCCTTGATTTTAATGCCCATCTCGGTGAACATCCCCTCGTGCTCGGTGCGGATGTTCCACTCCGGCTCATTCTCGTGGAGGTCGTAGGTCTGCCAGATGATGTCGTAGCCGGAGGCGGGGAAATAGCTCAGGCTGTCCCGGAACAGGTCGTCGTCGTCGGTCTTGAAGTAGATGTCGCCGCCGTCCTTGAGGAAATCGCGGTACTGGATGAGCTGGCGGGGGTAGGTGAGGCGGTGCTTGTTGGAGGAGGCGTTCTTGCTCCAGGGGTTGCAGAAGTTGATGTAGATGCGGCTGACGGTGTCCTCCGGGGTGATGACGCCCTTGATGCGCTCGATGTCGGTGCTCATGATCTTCACGTTGTCGATGGGGCGGCCTGCGGCGGCGTAGGCCGCTTCGATCTTCCGCTTGGCGAGGATGAGCACCTTGTCGGTGATGTCGATGCCCAGATAGTTGTTCTCCGGGTGGGCAGAGGCCAGCTGGGAGAGGAAGCCGCCCTTGCCGCAGCCCAGCTCCAGCACGAAGGGCTGCTCCGGGCGGGCATACTGGCTGTGCCATTTGCCGCCCCAGACAAAGGGGTCGTGGACGTGAAAATCGGCGGCCATCAGTTCGTCGTGGGCATAGGGCTTGAAACGCATTCTCATAAGATCGTATTCTCCTTGTGACGTAAAAAGTTTGTGCTTACAGAGCTTTCCTCAAAAATTCCTCCACCTGTTCGGGTGTGGCGGTGCAGCTGCCCTGACAGATGCCGGGCTTGCCGCCGCCGCGGCCATTGAGGGCGGCGTTGAGGGCTTTGGTGAGGGGGCGGACATCGCCGCCGGAGCGTGCGATGCAGTAGCCGGTGCCCTTCTCGTTGGGGGTCAGGGCGGCGCACAGGCCGGTGGTGGCCTCGCTCAGCCGCGCAGCCAGACGGTGCAGGCCGTCCGGGTCGAGGCCGGGAACGATCCGGATGGCGGTCTCGTCGGGGCCGAGCTGTGCGGCCATGGCGTCGAACAGCTGCTGACAGAGGCCAAAATGGGCAAATTTCAGGGCCATGTACTCGTCGTACACCCGGTGGACGGCCACGGCGGTCTGGTCGGCCTTGGCCGAGAGGAGGGCGCCGATGTCGGCCTGACGGCTCCGCATGGCCTGCGCCTCCCGCAAGGCCCGCCCGCCGCAGACCACGCTGAGCCGGACGCCGCCCTTGTAGTTCTCGGAGGCCAGGATCTTGATCTGGCCCACCTGACCGGTGGTGGCGGTGTGGGTGCCGCAGCAGGCGCAGACGTCCGCGCCCGGGATGGTCACGATGCGCACCTGCCCGGCGATCTCCTTCTTGCTGCGGTAGGTCAGAGCCGCCAGCTCTTCGGAGGTGGGGTAGGTGATGACCACCGGCACATCCTCCCAGATGACCCGGTTGGCGGCAGTCTCGGCCTCCCGCAGGCCCTCGGCAGAGATGGGCACGCTGGTGTCCATCCGCACGGCGTCAGAGCCGATGTGGAAGCCGACGTTTTCGGCCCCGAACATCTGGTGCAGGATGCCGGAGAGGATGTGCTCGCCGGTGTGCTGCTGCATCTTGTCGAAGCGCCACGCCCAGTCGATGGCTCCGGTGACGGCGGTGCCGGGCTGTGCCGCCTCGGGCAGGGCATCTACTGTGTGCCAGATGACGCCGCCCGTCTCGTGGACATCGGTGACGTGCAGCACCGTGCCGTCGGCGAGGGTCAGAGTGCCCCGGTCGGCAGGCTGTCCGCCGCCCTCGGGGTAGAACACCGTGCCGTCCAGAGCGATGCGCCCGCCGCCGGTCTTTGCGTCCGCCTCTGCCGCAAGGATGACCCCGGCGGCACTTTTGCGGAATGCGTCTTTCTCGAAATATTTTTCCGTGCGCTGCATGGCACGATACCTCCTGAATCTAAGAACTATCGGCCGGTAAGCGGCTTGCCCTCTCAGGCCGCTTCGCGTCCAGCTCTCCCAAAGGGAGAGCCTTTAACCTGCCGGGGAGCTTCTGCCTCTCCCCTTGGGAGCAACAATGATGACCGCCGCCAGTGGCGGAAACAAGGAATCATTGTTGGGGCCGCGGCCAGCAAGACGCAAGTGCTTTTTAAAGCACGAAGCGGATGCTGGGTGCCGCAACCCGGGCAGTGGCACGGCGTCAGCCGTGACGGAGAGGGCAAGCCGCCTTCCCGATAAAATCAAGTATACCACGTTTTTTGCCTGTGGAAAATAGTCTTGGCTTATGTTATGATAGAAAACAGCGAAACCGGAAATTTGAAAAACGAGGAAGGTATCATCATGCGTGAAAGTGGAATCCTGATGCCGGTGTCCAGCCTGCCCGGCCCTTATGGTATTGGCTGCTTTGGCGCCGAGGCGCTCAAGTTCGTGGACTTTCTGGCCGCTGCGGGCCAGCACATCTGGCAGCTGCTGCCCCTCAGCCCTACCGGCTACGGCGACAGCCCCTACCAGAGCTGCTCCGCCTTTGCGGGCAACCCCTATTTTATCGACCTCGACGCGCTCAAGGCCGACGGCCTGATGACCGCTGCCCAGCTCAAGGCAGAGCCGTGGGGCACCGACCCGCTCTCGGTGGATTACGGCACCCTCTACACCAGCCGCTACAAGGTCCTGCGGGCGGCCTATGCCGCATGGCGGGAGAAGTACGCCGGACGCTTCGGCTGTGCCTACTATTACCCCGACGACTACTATGCGTTCACCCTCACGAATGAGAGCTGGCTGAACGATTACGCGCTGTACATGGCCCTCAAGACCGCCAACGGGATGAAGAGCTGGGCCGAGTGGCCCCGGGAGTACCGTCTGCGGGACGCCGGAGCGCTGGCAGAGTTCGCCGCCGGGCAGGAAGAGGAGATCGGTTTCTGGAAATTCTTGCAGTATGAGTTTGCAGTCCAGTGGAAGAAGGTCAAGGACTACGCAAACAAAAAGGGCATAAAGATCCTCGGCGACATCCCCATCTATGTCTCCGCCGACTCGGTGGACGCATGGGTGGGCGGCGAGCTGTTCGAGCTGGACGCGCAGGGCGGCTTTGCCCGCGTGGCCGGGTGCCCGCCGGATTACTTCTCCGCCGACGGCCAGCTCTGGGGCAACCCGCTGTATAACTGGCCATATCATAAACAGACCGGATATGCATGGTGGGTGCGCCGCGTCCGCCATGCCCTCGGGATCTACGACCTGCTCCGCATCGACCACTTCCGAGGCTTTGACACCTACTGGGCCATCCCGGCAGGCAGCTCCACCGCCCGTACCGGCAAGTGGGAGAACGGCCCCGGCATGGACCTGTTCCGTGCGCTGGAAGCGGCCCTCGGCAAGCTGCCCATCATCGCCGAAGATCTGGGCGACCTCGTGCCCAGTGTCCGCAAGCTGCTGGCCGACAGCACTTTCCCGGGCATGAAGGTCCTTCAGTTCGCCTTTGGCGGCGGCGACAACGAGTATCTGCCCCACAACCACGTCAAGAACAGCGTGGTCTACCCGGGTACTCACGACAACACCACCCTCACCGACTGGTGGGTGAACGCCGCCCCCGCCAAGGAGAAGGCCAACGCTGCCGCCTACCTCCACCTGACCCCCTGCAAGCCCACCGCCAAGGAGGTGGCAGCCGTCAGGACGGATGCCGCCCGCATCGCCCTTCTCCGCGCCGCCCTCGGCTCGGTGGCCGACCGGGCCATCATCCCCATGGCAGATTGGCTGGGGCTGGGCGCGGAGGCCCATCTGAACACCCCCGGCAAGCTGGGCGGCAACTGGGCATGGCGTGCCGCAGAGGGCTTCGATACGGCCCTGCTGGCCGGCCGCATTGAGGCCGAGTGTGCGGTCTACTGCCGCGCCAAGGAGCCGGTCGAAAAAGAAGAGAAGACCTCAAATTGACGGAATTGTAAAAAATCTTTTTGAAAATTGTGCGTTTTGCTGGTAAGCGCCCCGCCATCGTGCTATAATCGAAAGAGACACAGTCGGGCATAAGAACTGTGCAAAGGCAGAGCGCCGGGAAGGAGAACCCGGCACGGAAGATGGGGAGAAACGCATGAAAAAGGAATGGACGGAACAGGACCTGCGGCAATTCGTCGAAAGTTCGCAGCCTGTGTTTCAGGATGTGAGCCTGACGCAGGTGGACGAGGATGCCGCACGCTGCTGGCAGGACGATGGTCTGATGGTGGACTACGAGCTGCGCGGCGGTCAGGTGGACTGTGTGCTGCGCCGCTGCGTCGTGGCAGACGGCAAGGTATGGCAGCTGCAGATGACTGCGCCGCTGGCAGGCAGCGACCTGCCCGAAGACCGGATGACCCCGCGGGAGCGGGAACTGTGCCGCGACGATATGAACCACGATTTCTTGTCGGGGGTGTTCAACCGCCGCTACTATGAGACGGAGTTCTGCACCAAGCTCGACGAATGGACCGACCGCCACCGCTGTGCGGCGTTGGCGCTGGTGTCCATCGACGACGCAGCAGCCCTTTCCGCCCGGGAGAACGACGCGGTCATGGGCCAGCTGGTCTGCTTCGTGGCGAACCAGTGGAAAAAGCACTTCGACCAGCCTGCCGAGCGGGTGGTCTGCCGCCTGAGCGACACCCTGTTTGCCATCGGCTGCGCCGACCGCACCCGCCGCGAGCTGGAAGAGGAGCTGAAAGCCATCTACGCCGGGATGCCCAAGGAGTGTGTGGCCTCGGTGGGACTGATGCGCCGGGTGCCCTTCACCCAGTCCATTGGCGTGGCCGGTACCCGCGAGGTGCGCTGCAAGAACTGGGACGCCCTCTATGACCTGTGCCAAAAGCGGCTGGCCGCTGCGCAGGCCGCAGGCGGCGACCGGGTCTACGACGGCGAATAAGATGCATAAGATCCCCCTTTTGAGAGAGAATAGACTCAAAAGGGGGATTTTTGTATGGAAAACCAGAAAAACGACAACCTCAATATGCTGGAAGCCATCGTGCAGAACACCGAGATGGGAAAGAACACGCTCGACCAGCTGGTGCCGATGGCAGACAACGAGCAGTTCAAGGCGGAGCTTCTGCGCCAGCGCAACATCTACCGCCAGCTCAATCAGGAGGCCCACGCGGCCATCGACGCCTGCGGCGGCTCGGCACAGGGCCAGAGCGCCATGGCGAAGCTCAACACCAAGGTGAGCATCGGCATGAAGACCATCACCGACAAATCCACCCGCAACCTCGCCGAGATGCTCACGCAGGGCAGCAGCATGGGGGTCATGGACTGCATCAAATCCCAGAAGGACTATCCCGACGCCGCGCCCGGGTCGAAGCGGCTGATGCAGAAGCTGCAGGATTTTGAGGAGGACAACCGGCTGAAGCTGGAACAGTATCTTTGAGGTTTTGCTGAAACTTCTGGTGCGGCGATAGAAAAAGCTCCTGCCGGACAATGCGGCAGGAGCTTTTTGCAGGTGCAGTTAGAGGGACTCGACCATTGCGGCGACGATTTTGGTCGCGGTAGCGACATACTCGCCGATGCTGAACTTCTTGACGACCAGCACTTCGTGGCCGTCTTCGTCAGCGTTGTCGCTCATGGCGCGGAGGATGACGCAGGGGACGCCGTTCTTGGCGGCGATCTGACTCACGGCTGCGCCCTCCATCTCCACGCAGTCGGGGGCGCATTTGGCCTCAATGGCGGCCTTGGTGGCACTGTCGCCCACGAACAGGTCGCCGGTGGCGATCTTGCCCATCAGAGCCTTGACGCCTGCATCGGCGCAGGCTTTCTCGGCGGCAGCGATGAGAGTGGCGTCGCCGGTGTACTCCTTCAGGAAGGGCGGGTTCTGGCAGATCATATCCAGCTGGGCGTCGTGATAGAGCACCGTCTTGCCGATGACCACATCACCGATGCCGATCTTGCTGGTCATGTTGCCTGCAATGCCGGAGAAGATGATCTTCTCGGCCCCGAACTTGGTGATGAGCACCTGCGTGGTGGCGGCGGCGTTGGCCTTGCCCATGCCTGCGCAGCAGACCACCACCTGCTTGCCGGCCAGTGTGCCCTTATGATATTCCACGCCGCCGTAGGGCTCTACAGTGACGTTTTCCAGCTTGGCACAGAGCTGGTCTACTTCGTCGGGCATGGCGCCCATAATACCTAAAATCATATCAGACCTCATTGTTTTGAATCGTGGTTGACGATCGAAGAAATAAGAAAAAGGGGGGACGGTGTGGTGCGCTTGTGGCGCGGGTATAGAGCGCTCTTTCGGTAAGGCTAAGTTCTCTTTTGCGTGCCAAAAGAGAACCAGAAAAGCACCCGCTACTTTCGAGGCGCGGGAGGCACGAGAAAGGGGCTGCTCGCCCCTTTCAGACCCCGAAGGAGAGGTCGAAACGGAAAAAAGCTGGCCGCTGCGCTAAACGCTTTTTTCTCGTTTCTCCGACTTGCTGCTTCGCAGCGGGTGTTACGCCCTTGCAGGACGTGAAGTTCAGTAGAAAGGTGAAATCTTCGGCGGAGCCGTAAATGGGAGAAGCACAAAAAATGCGCAACAGCGACGACCGCCGCCTGCGGCGGATACAGGGAGGAGCTGTTGGGGCCGCGGTCAGCAGGACA